>QNBL01000022.1 GCA_003641695.1 Spirochaetota bacterium | reverse complement strand
CTGCCCCCGGATTATGGCAGAAGGTTCAGATACCCCGACAAACGGGCGAATGGCCCTCATAACCTTTACCTTTTCATCCCTGATTAACTCAGCATCAAACTTGGCAGGAGCTTCCATCGCAACTAGAGTCACCAGCTGAAGCATGTGGTTTTGAAGCATGTCCCTTACAAGACCCGCTTGGTCAAAATATCCGGCTCTATGTTCAACTGTTACTGATTCCGAAACAGTTATCTGTACATGATCTATATAGTTTCTGTTCCATACGTTCTCAAATATCAGGTTTGCAAATCTGAATGCAAGAATATTCTGAACTGTATCTTTTCCCAGGTAGTGGTCTATCCTGTATATTTGTTCCTCAGAAAGATACTTCAGCAACGACTGATTAAGATCAACTGCACTATCCAGGTCGGTCCCGAATGGTTTCTCTACAATTACCCGTTGAAAGGGCTCTTTATTCTGATCTTTTTCAACTAACCCGTTAACACTCAGTTTTTCTACTATCACCTTGTACAAAGCAGGGGGAGTGGCAATATTAAAAATAACATTGCCCAGGGTATGGTACTTATCAGCCAACCCGACCATCAGGTTTTTAAGACCGGCATAGGTTTCGTCTGAATCATACTGCCCTGACAGGTAATAACACCGCCCTAAAAATCCCTGTTTCTGTCCTGGTTTTATCGCCTTAACCCCGAGATCAATTGCCTTTTCGACCCTCTCCCTGAATGTGTTATCATCCATAGCGGACCTGGCTACTCCGAGGATAAAAAAATTATCCGGTATTCTTCTGCGGACATAGAGCTCAAACAGAGATGGTATGAGTTTTCTCGTAGTTAAATCACCCGAAGCGCCGAAAATTACAATGCCGCACGGTCCTGCTGTTTCAAACTCACAAACAGGCCCCGAGTACTTACTTATCATGAACCTCTCCTGTCTATCTTATCTGATAACAATAGTTATCAAACAACTTAGTGTCAAGGCTCAATAATTAATCCAGAGAAAACAGACCTCTTACCTCTTCATTTTCTCCTACATAGGAAAATCCTTTATCTTCACGTATCAGGGTCAAATATTCGATGATCTCTTCGATCCTGTTTGCCGGACTTTCATGTTTGTACGTAACTCTTTGTAAAAAGAGTTCCAGTGACTCAATAGAGCCGCCCATAAGATCATAAGACTGCGCTGCCGCTTCTTTTGGATTTTCATTTATCCAGCGTATTGATTCAGACAATTCTTCATCAAGAAGTTTAATCAGATCGGGATGCTCCCTTACCAGAGAACCTTTCACAATCAAGCCGGCATTCGGGAGCTGATTACCGCCGCCGGTAAGGTTTTTCCAGATATCAGTATATGAAAAAGCTTCCCGAATCTCACCCTTCCCTTCATGAAGTGCAAAACTCGCTTCCGGTTCCCGTAATAAAACAGTATCTATTTCACCGGCCACCAGCTTTCGCTGCATTTCCTCAGGACGGCCGAAGGGTTTCCCAAAAACAAAGTTATACTCTTTCGGATCCTCCCCGAGCTCTTTCATGAGGTGTTCTGTTACAGCATAGGGGGGAGCACCGCTGTATAGGGGAATGTGAAAATCATGTCCTTTAAGATCTGAAAATGTTTTGGCGGAATACCCTCTGGTTAAAACATAGAAATTGTCCCAGATATCAATGGAGGTCATTTTAATATCGTTTCCAGTCAAGTAGAGTTTTGCTGCAGCTGCAAGTGCAGAAAAGGTGATATCAGCTTTACCGTTTACAATCCAGGCCATATGCTTCTCTGTCTCTTTCCAGACTTTGAGTTCCTTAATCTCAATTTTATCCATAAGCTTTTGCGATTTCAGCAGTTTTAGAACAACAGGAAGTACAACAGGTGTTGCAGCCTGAATAACAAGAGGGACCTTTCCCTCTGCTGCAGTTTTTTTCTCTTCCATATTCTGTTTTGTTTTGTAAAAGTAAATATGGTATTCAAAAAAACCAATTTCAACCGTTTCATATTCAAACCCCATTGGAGTAAGCATATTAATTAAAGGTATTGGTTCAAACTTCTGTACAAGCTTGAAACCGCTTCCTGCAGGGGTGTCCTGAGCTTTTTTCATGATAGCTCCAAAGGGGTCTTCCCTGCTGCTCCTCACATCAAAAGTTTCAAAAGATTCCTTCCTGTCTCTCCAATTTTTATCAGGATCTTCATCTTTGTACTTTACATAAAGTATAACTTCTTCCTGTGATCCGTTTTCAATGTAGTAATCATATTCTTCTTCTTCAAGCATTCCTGTTAATGGTGCCGGATAGAAAGAGTTTACAATCTTCAAACCCTGCCCTTCTTCCAGAGAATTAAGGGTTTTAATAATCTCTGTAAAAAAGAAATCTGTTCTCTCCCTGACATCCATAATAAAAAAGTTTCTAATGGTATCCAGCCATGCAGGTTTTTCCATTCTCACCGGCTGAGGAGATACATTGATGCACTCAGGGAATACCTTCTCAAGCTCCTTAACTGTACCAAGTTTTGAGTTTAAAGTATGGAGAATCTCACAAATGGAGAGCCCCCCCATCCGTGCCACATCATTAAATGTTGCCCACCGGGCTACTGTATTAAAAATAAGCTTATTGTTAAGACGCTCATACTTTGGAGACATGGATAACAGAACATCTTTCAACTCAGGGTACTCATCAAGTGCTTCTTTTACCTTTGTTTTAGCAAGAATAACCATTATTCTGCCACCTCCGAGATACATTGTACAGGACAAACCCCTGCACAGGCACCGCAGTTCACGCAGTCGTCCTCTGCTATTACCCGTATGCCGTTCTCATTGGCAGAAATACAGTCAACAGGACATACCGGCTCACATGCTCCGCAGGCGATACATACATTCTCATCTATTCTATAAGCCATAACAAACCCCTTATATAGTATTTTTTCAATATACTCATTATCCGTGAATTCGTCAAGATATATGAGTATTCTAATAGTGTTTAGGCAAAAACAGCTGCTCCCCTAAGAGAGCAGCTGTGCATCCTTTTTTAAAACCAGCTCCTATTTCTGAAGAAGTTTTTCAACCTTTTCCAGCTGTTTCTTTTTCTGAGCTTTAAGATAGCCAAAGAGGAACTCAAGTTCCTTGTTCTTTGTAAGTTTCTCGAGATCATGGTACAACCCAAAGGCAACCCGAGTCTTTCTTTCCATATTCTTTAGAAAATCTTTTTCACTTGTGGTATCAGCAAGAGCTTCCTCGGCAATGCACCGTTCAAAATAACCGGCTTCCTGGGGACGTTTAAGTTTTTTGTCAAGATGGATAAGAACGTTCTCGTTCTGTATCAGTTTCTTAATTCTCTCCTCAAGATCCTTCGATTTTACGGTCAGGTCTGTAATCATATTATTGACAACCGGGCTGAACTTTCCCGCAAACTTGCTGCTGGATTTTCTACACCCTTCTTCGAACTTCAGAGACTTGTCTAGCACATCAAAGATGGTATTGTAGAAGAGGTCTTTTTTATTCTCAAGCATCTTGTCAATACCGAGAGCAGCCTTGTGTCCTACTGCAATACCGTTTATTACATCCGGACCTTTGATAATATCACCGGCGGCAAAGAGCCATTCAATACTTGTCTGATAGAACTCATTTACCTTGAACCTTCTCCCATCCATCTCTATTTTGTCCGTATAGGTATCAAGATAACTCATATCAGGACCTTGACCAATTGATTCAACAATCATTGTACCTTCAAGTAGTTTAATATCATTTTCATCAAACTTTGGGGAGAATCTATGCTGCTCGTCAAAAACACTGAGACACCTGTTTGTCTTAAGACCTTTAATCTTCCCGTCTTCGATCACGATTTCAACTGGACCTCGTCCGGGATAGAAAACACAACCCTCTTCGGTAGCCTCTTCAATCTCTTCGTCATCAGCAGGCATGATGTCTCTTGTCTCAAGAGAGGTAACTATAATGTTAACCTTGCCATACTTGACCTTTTGCTTTCTGGCAAGAGACCGTGCAATATCCATTGCTACGTTACCGCCTCCGATTACAACGATTTTTTCATCAACCTGAATCTCTTCACCTCTGGTTATCTTGCTCAAAAGATCGATCGACTGGAAAACATCTTTGTGGTCTGTACCGGGAACCCGTGTACTCCTTCCGACATGAAATCCTGTTGCAATTAGCACTGAGTCAAAGTTTCTGTGAAGATCTTCGAATGGAATATCCTTGCCTATAGTAGTATTACACTTAATCTCAACACCAACCTCTTCTATATAGTTAATATCCTTGTCCAATGCATCGTAAGGAAGCCTGTACTCAGGAATACCATACCGCATCATTCCACCGGGTTCAGGATATTTTTCAAATATGGTTATATCATAACCCATGAGACGCAGATAATAAGCAGCTGAGAGCCCCGCAGGACCTGATCCAACAATAGCAACGCTTTTCCCGAGAGGCTTTACAACCCTGAAGTTGTTTACATCTCCGTACTGTTCCGCCGGAATTGCATCCATAGCGTAACGTTTCAGCCAGCGGATTGCAATGGGTTCACCCCGCTGTCCAATACTACAAGCAGTCTCACACTTATGGGTACATACACGGCCGCACACTTCAGGCAGCGGGTTTGTTTTGTATATCTGTCTACCCGCTTCAGATAGATTATCATCCCAGATCGCTTCAATATACTCGGGGATATTCATGTGTGCGGGACAGGTATCAGTACATAGACCACAGGCAACACATCTTGATGCTTCGGCTATTGCCTGCTCCTTTGAATACCCCTTTACAATCTCTATAAACGAATCCCCCCTCTCTTCTGGAGAAAGTTCCTCCATTTCAACACGTTCAAGATCAAGGAAATTGGAATCATCGCTGGCCTGATACCCCAGGGGGAAATCGGTTTTATGGATCCCCTCTGTATCGGGAAACATAAAAAATGTATTCAGATCCTCACTTACATGAGTATATTCCTGGGTCATATTAAGGGAGTTTGTCGTACAAACATCAACACACAGGGCACACCAGCAGCATCTTCCATAATCAATAGCTGGACGCAGATTACTGGATCCCACTTCCGGCTCCAGCCCCGGAATTTCAATCATTCTTATGGCATCGTTATCACAAATTTCAGCACACGTACCGCAGCCGATACACTTTTCCTGATCGTTAACATGAAAGCCCCGGTACCGGGGTGCTGTCGGACGATTTTCGAAAGGTGTTCTAATGGTAACGGGCTTCTCGCCAATAAATTTAAGTGCTCTAAAGGGTTTTAATATACTACCTTTATTATTTTCAGACATGTATTACTCCTTTACCTGTCAACTTCCGGGGGACACGCATCCAGACTGAACATTATCTGTGATGCATCCTCGATACGCGATCCCGCGAGTAGATTCTCCAGAACATGCACTCCGTGCGTAGTTGACGCCCCCCTTACATGAACTCTGTAAGGATTTCGGCCTCCGTCACTGACCATGTAGTATGCATATTCACCCTTTGAAGATTCTGTTCTTACATACGCATCTCCTGCAGGCACCTTCCATTTAAGCGGATTGGGAATCTTGTTCCAGACAGGACCTGCCGGGATTTTATCAATAATCTGTCGTACTATGGAAATACTCTGCTCTATCTCTTTCCTTCGGACAATAGTTCTTGCGTAGGCATCCCCCTCGGTCCTGGTCGGTATCTCAAAATCAACCTTATCATAAACTTCATAAGGATCATCTTTTCTGACATCCGCAGCGACACCGCAAGCCCTCAGGTTGGGTCCTGTAACACCCCATTTGATTGCCTGCTCTTTTGTAATAACACCGATACCTGTTGCTCTTTTAATAAAGAGTGCATTATTAATGGCAAGATCATCGTAATCACCCAGACGGCTTTCGATGTAATCCATAACCTCAAGTACCCTGCGTTCAAATCCATCCGGAAAATCCCGTCTGACCCCCCCCGGAAGCTGGTAAATATGATAAACACGGCCGCCTGTCAATTCTTCAAAGAGCTCCATTATTCTGTCACGGTCAGCAATGGTCCAGTTCGAAAAAGCATAAAGACCGGTTGTAGCAACATGTCCGCCTATCCCAAAAAGATAGGAAGCAAGGCGGGAGAGTTCAAGAACAAGAGTCCTGATCCATTTTGCCCGTTCAGGAACTTCTATCCCTGCAATTTCCTCTATGGCACGTGCATAGTTATTTTCATTCGGATCCGGATCCGGAACACAGATACGGCAGACAATAGCAATATTCTGAATAAAAAGCCTCTCTTCCATGAGTTTCTCAAATCCTCTGTGAAGATATCCGGCATCTGTTTTTGCACTAAGGATTTTGTCTCCCTGTAATTTCATTTTAAAAGAAAAATTACCTGAAATACCCGGGTGATTCGGTCCAATAAACAGCTCGTAATCTCTAACTTCATCTATTTTACTCATTGCCTTCTCCTGCCGCCATCATGTCTTTCAGCCACTGGGGTTCATAGTCTCTGTAATGATAAAAATTCAGTGCAAACTCCCGTGTAATAAAATCTTTTCTCATTGGCGGCGGTCCATTCCAGTCAGTCAGTATAAACCGCTCCATATCCTCACTACCGTCGAAGTACACTCCAAACATTTCATGTATATCCCTTTCGAAGAATTTGGCTGGCTGCCAGAGGTTGGAAATCGTCTCAAAGTGGGAGTCTCCCTCTTCTTCACGGGGAATCCGGATTTTTGCCATTACAAGGACTTTCTCATCGTAATTCCAGAAGTGATACACAAGTTCAAACTCGCCGTCGTCGATCCAATCAACACAGCTTATTGCTGAAAGATGGAGGAAATTCCACTTTTTCTGCATTCTTACAGCAAAATCATACAATCTGGCGGAGGGCAGCCTGACTTCAATACGGCGTTCCTTTTTAACTTTAAACGCAGCTTCAGGGAATTGCATCTGCATCATTTCAACAATAGAATTTTCTTTTTCGTATTCCATTCCATCCCTCCCCTATATCCTGAATAAAGCAGCATCTGCTTTTATGTCGTTGTACGTTTCAATGGGTCCTTCAAAGGTATGTTCCTGATTCTCCCTGTAAAAATCATAGTTGTTATAATAGTCCTTCCATGAGTTTGCCTCCCCCCTGTCAATCTTTGCAATTAATTCGTTGAACGAGTATATAATTGCCTCCGGGCGGGGCATACATCCTGCAATATATGTTTCTACAGGAATGTATCTATCAAGACTCTTCATGGTTGCATAACTGTTCCAGTACATACCGCCGTTTATTGTGCAGGACCCGAACCCGACGACATACTTGGGAGCCTGCATTTGCTCATAGGTCAGCACAACCCTTTTTAATGTTTTTACCGAAAGGTATCCGGTAATAAGCAGAATATCCGCCTGCCTCGGGGTAACCATTGGATTGATACCAAAACGTTCCATATCAAACCGCGCAGTCATGGTCGGAGGCAGCTCTATTGCTCCGCATCCGGTACAGTAATGCAGCATCCATAAAGAGCGTTTACTGAGCTTTGCCGCTATTTTTTCCCAGACACTCCGCTGGGTCATTTTTTCATCCATTCTTTCTACTCCTTAGAAGATGATAAAGAGAACACCTATAATTGCCAGAGGCAACGGTATCTTCCACATAAACCTGACAGCATCATCCGTTCTAAACCTGCCGAACACAGCATTAACACTTAACAGCAGGGTAAAAAGGACAAAGAGTTTAACAATATATTCAAACCAGTTTACCGCACCGCCCAGGAACAGATTTATATAAATAGTCAGTTCTATCACAACCCCAATTGCATGCTGGATCATCATTATTCCAAGATACTTCCCCCCCATCTCTGTCATGGGTCCAGTCGCAATTTCATGGGGTGCTACCATTACTTCAAAAGGTTTTTCCCCCAGCATACCCTGTAAAGCTATTAAAGCAGCAACACCAAGGATGGGATTTGTAATAATCCCCCACGTTGCAATACCGCCGGCCTGTTGGAGATGAATAAGATCCAGCATCGATGTAGTATTATTAAGCATTGCCATCCCTATAAAGGTTAGGAAAAAGGGGATATCATACCCTGCAAGCATCATTAAAGCACGGGAGATACCGATACTGCCGTTGGGGTTTGCCGTTTCACCGACACCGAGAGCCATACCTAGAGCAGGAATAAGAAGAACATACATTATCACCAGCACATCGCCGTATTGGGCAAAGTAGCTGAATCCGGGTACCGGAATAAAGTACATGGTCAGCAATGTTCCGCCAAGAAGCATGAGAATTGCAAAATCATGCATCCAACCGTGGGAAATATTGGTCTTTTTATTCATCAGCTTAAAGATATCGTAAAACACCTGCTGAATGGGAGGACCATACCGTCTTTCAATCCGGGCAATAAACTTCCGTGAATACCCAAGCATAAATGTTCCGATAACAAACAGGATTATCGGTAGAAATATTATCCATAGTACTACGTTCATATTAGTTCCTTAAGTATAATAATAGTTACTATAAAAGCAGTAATGACATATATACCGTAGGTATTTATCATACCGGTATATATCCTTCTAACATATTCCGAAACAGCATCTGTAAGCCCGGCTATACCTTGCTCAGTCCGCTGAATAATCTTTTTCCGGTAAGGATCAATTACATGCTCCATTGCAGCATAGAATTCATAATTGAAATTATATGCAACATTCTTGTCCAGAAAATTACCGGCTGCGTAATTATTATACTGGCTGATATGTTTCCGCCTGCTTCCGAGCAGATATATGATCCATGCAACAAGAAGCCCCCCCATAAACAGCGCACCGACAACCATCATGTTAAGCTGGCCGGAGGCGGTCTGGATCCCATGAAGTGAATACGGAACTGCTGCAAGCCCTAAAGAAATCTGTATTTTAGCGATGAGCCCCATGGCAACCCCGGGAAAAATACCGAGACCAAGAACAACAATCATAAGAATCCACATGGGAAGCTGCATGGAAAAACCGACTTCTTTCACGTTATTATAACGCTCAGGAAGCTGTCCCAAGAACATATTATGTATAAGCTTGTAGACTGAAAGAATAGTACCCAGGGTTCCAATTACCGCCGCAATGGCAAGGAAGGGATATCCTCCGAGGATAAGTGCACGATAGATGAACCATTTGGAAACAAAACCATTCATTGGGGGGAGTCCTGCAAGACCAATGATACCAAAAAGGAGAGCGAGGTACGAAACCGGCATCTTTTTAATAAGACCGCCAAGTTTATTCAGGTTTGTGGTACCTGTCCGGTGTTCTACAGATGCTATGGCAAAAACGATAAGAACAACATATGCCATATGGTTCAACACATGAAACATACCTCCGGCAATCCCAAGGGCACTGCCGCTTGCAAGCCCGATAAGCATATATCCCCCCTGACCGACACTGTGCCAGGCAATAAGCTTTTTTGCATCATGCTGGTATAGAGCGGTAAAAGTGGGAACAACCATCGTAAGCGCAGCAAAGACACCGAATATATATCTGAAGTTTATCTTTCCGATTATACTCAGCTTATCAATCGTCTGCATTCCGAAGATACCAAAGAGGAACAAAATAATTCCATAAATACCGATACGGGTGGAAATACCCGAAAGATACGCCGTAAAGGTGGTAAAGGTATTTGAATAACCATCCGGCAGCCATGAATGCACCGGGAAAACAGCCGATTCAACTGAGAAGGATACAATAAAAATCGACAAAAGGAATCCTGTCATCGACAGTGAAAGGGTGCCTATCTTGCCATGAATCACGGTAAAATCAAAGGATCCGAAAAGCGAGTAGCTCAGTACGACTCCTGCCATAAGTATCATTGATGCAGTAATGGCAAAAACAAAATACTTAAAAGCAGATTTTGGTGCCTCTTTCCCTCCTGTGGACATTAGAGCAAAGGTACTCCAGCTCATAATCTCCCAGAAAACAAAGAATGTAATAAGATCACTGGAAAAAATTACTCCCAGCATACCGAAGGTTTTAAGGGTAAGTACCGTGTAATAATTGGTAGACCCATCCTTTCCTTCCATGTACTTCAGGGAAAAGATAACTGTTAGAAGTGATATTCCTGTTATCATGATCCCAAAGTAGTAGTTAAGCCAGGTTATGGTAAATCCAATGGATTGACCTGCTATCTGTAAGGGAAAATCAAAATGTTCTCCAACCTGACTGTACATAATAAAACTAAAGTATGTTAAACCTGCAAAAACAAGCAGGCTTACATATTTCTGTACTATTTTTGATTTGGAAAACAGCACATTAAGAACAACACCCGCAAGTGCAATATTTAAAAGAATCCATACTATTGACATGCTTCCTCCTTTAAAAGACCTGTGCCATCTGCATTTTACGTACTATCTCGGAAGCCACACTACCGGTATATCCGGTTATCTGAGGCAACACGAGAAATCCTGCCAGGATAACGACAGTAAAAGCAGCAATAGCGAGAAGCGGCAGAAACGGAGCTTCCTTTACCGAACCGACATCCCCCTCTCTGTTATACATAATCTGGATTATCCGCAAAAAGTAAATAGACTCTATTATCGTTCCGAGCAGAACAAGAAAAACCATTACTGTGTTAAAAACACTTCCCGTGTGAAGAGCCGCCATAACAACACTAAGCTTGCTGAAAAAACCAAAAAACGGAGGAACTCCAAGCAGAGAAAGCACCCCGACAACAAAAAAGAAGGCACTAACCGGCATTTTTTTTGCAATTCCCCGGTAATCCGAAATTTGATATGAACCTGTCCGGACAATCAGAAATCCTGCAACAAGAAACAAAATGGACTTTGATGCTGTATGGTTGATAATCTGCATCAATCCGGCATTTAAACCATCGGTACTGTTTAAACTCATGGCAAATAGAATCAACCCAATCTGTCCGATACTGGAATATGCAAGAACACGCTTTATGTTGCTCTGTTTATATGCTGCGAACTCTCCTACCAGAAGGGTAATGACAGCAACCAGGCTAAGAAATCCCAGAATCTCTGTCATGGCAAAGATGGAATATACAAACTTTACAATGATTATTAACGCTACCTCAATAACAAAACCGGAAAGCATTGCACTGATTGAAGAGGGAGCGGATGAATGAGCATCCGGCAGCCAGCTGTTAAGCGGAAATACCGCAGCCTCAACCCCCATACCGGTAATAAAAAAGACAAGGATCATCAGCCTTTTTGATGGGTCTATCATGCCGAACTTATCTGCAAGGTCTGCCATGTTAAGAGTCCCTGCTTCCTGATAAATCAAAGCGACTGCAACAAGAATCAGTATTGATCCGATGGAACCAAGAATAAGATACTTGACCGCAGCTTCAAGTCCGTTCCGCTTTCCCTCGTACCCAACCAGAATATATGAAGAAATGGCAAGGATTTCAAAGAAAACAAATAGATTAAAAACATCACCGGTAAGTATCATTCCGTGGGAACCGGTAATAAGCAGGAGAAACAGGGTGTAATACTTATGCTGGGAATCTCCTTCAATATACTTGAATGAATACAGCAGTATTAAAAGACCTGCGGCTGAAATAAGTATGGAAAAGACAGCTCCTAAAGGACCTACGAACAGGTTTATACCCAAAGGAGGTTTTACCCCGGCAATAACAACATTAATGGGATGCTGCATAACCGCAGGAAGCAGTTTAATGCTTACCCATACATTTGCAATCATGGCGAGCAGTGCAAGATACTTTGTGCTGTTCTTAAGAAACGAAGCGGTAAGCGAGATTAAAAACGCTGTTCCCAGAGGAACAATTATAAGCAGAATCGGGTTTACCATTTAAGCCCCCTTATTTTAGAAGTATCCAGTGTTCCGGTTTTTTCGTACAATTTGATAATCATTGCAAGTGCCAGAGCAGAAACCCCGAAACCGATAACTATTGATGTCAGCACCAGCGCCTGGGGAACAGGATCTACCATTGATGAAACCTGCAGACCGGTTTTTGAAAAGATTGGTGCAGTGTTTCCTTTAATATAACCGGTTGAAACAAGAAGAACGTTCACCCCGGTTTCAGCTAAATCGATTCCAATTACCATCTTTATCAGGTTTTTCTGGGTGAAAACTATATACAGCCCCAAAACTATCAACCCTGCAGATCCAAAATTCAGAACCGTTGAAATTGATAATACTCCGTTCATTTTGACTCCTTCATTGCATACACAACGCTTGAAAGTTCAGCTCCGACCTTAATACCGACTACTGCATAAATCAAAGGAATGATACCTGCGCTGAATACTGTATTAAACTCGCCTAAGGGGAGAAAATTCTGCAAGAATGAATTCCCCGGACCTAAAAGTCCAACAACTCCCAGGCCAATAAAAGAAAGACCTGCAAGTCCTTCAAGCACTGACATGAGAGTCTTGTTAAAATTCACTGATTCAGACGTAAGGAGAATAACAAAAAAGCCTGTCGCTATGATAACTCCTCCGGGGAATCCTCCTCCGGGAGACAGATGTCCATGGGCAATAATGTACATACCGAAGAGAAACATCAGGGGAAACAGCAGTCTGCTTCCGGTTTTAAGAATGAAACTCTGATCCAGAACCTTCTTTCTCTTTTCTCCTGTGCTTTTCATAAAAACAGAAACACCCAGGGCGGCAAGAAAAAGCACAGTTACCTCTCCAAGGGTATCGAATCCCCTATAGAGAACGACTACAGACGTCACTGCATTTGCAGAACCTGTTTCACCCGCAGATCTGGAAAGTATATCCAATCCTACGCTGTTTCTATCAGCACTGGAATCCGGAATAATCAGCCCTCCGGTAAGAGTTGCAAAATAAAAAACGAACCCGGCAAGAAGCAAAAAACTTATTACTTTTCTCATAATCTATTCCTTATCCGTGGTTTCTTTTGATCTGGTGCGCTTGATCGCTATAACAAAAACAACCGTTGTCAGAGCAGCACCTATGGCCGCTTCCGTTATTGCAACATCCGGAGATGCAATAAACAGGAATATTATTGAAACAACCAAACTAATAACTGTGGTAAGAATTACTGCACTTAAAATATCTTTTACCAATATTACAGCAATACCTGCAATAAGCATAACCACCACTAAAAATGCTAAAAGGTACAACATACTCTATGCCTCCTCTTCCCTGACGTTGTCCTTACAGACATCAATGACAGATTCCTTTACAAGAGGGACCCCTGCTTTGTGGCTGGCTCTTGCTATGGTACTGCTTGATATGGGGTTTGTCAGAACAATGAATATGATCAGCACAATACTCTTGATCAGAAAACTGCTGCTCATAAATCCTACACCAAGAATCAAAGACATTGCCCCGAGGGTTGTTGCCTTGGTTCCTGCCTGAAGCCTGTTGTATACATCAGGCATCCTGAAGATACCCAGGGATCCGAGAAACAGGAAGATAGACCCAATCAGTACTAAAATTTTTCCAACGATAACCATTCTACAGACCTCCTTCGAGATATCTGGCAATTACTACTACACCGGCGAATCCCAGTACAGAGTAAACCAGAGCAACATCCATATAGATTACCCGGGAAAAATACGATGCCATAAGAACGAGTAACGCTGTCGTTATTACCGCAAGGGTATCTGCAGCAAGCAGGCGGTCAAATGGTGATGGACCTTTCAGCAAACGCAGTGTCGAAAACAAAACAGCAAGCCCAATAAGTATAAAAGATAAACCTAAAATCATTTTACAATCTCCTTCAGTATCTTTTCGAATTTTCCGCTTATCTCTTTTGTTGCTTCCTCAACATCCTTCCCTTTAACATCTATCCAGTGAATAAAAAGAGTATCATCTTTTACATCTACGGTCAGCGTTCCGGGAGTCAGGGTGATGGAGTTTGCAAGAATCAGTTTTGAAAGCGGATCTTTCAAACTGGTTTTTACTGCAACAATACCGGGATTAATTGGCAGAGACGGTCTTATAACCCGTGAGGCGACATCGAAGTTCGCAACTATGAGTTCTTTTAGGAAAACCAGCAGATACAACGGATAGAACAGAATAATCTTCGGCGTAATTTTTAAAGCGCGGTAAAGATCACTGTATCCGAAAAATAGAATTGCCACCAATACCAGCGAAAATCCGCCGATCAGAAGCTCATCCTTTCCAAGAGAACCTGTCAGCAAAAGCCAGGTAAGGGCCAACACAATCACAAAAATAATGAAACCCTTAAAATTCTTCATGAGCACTTCTCCCCCCATTTTTTTCAAAACAGGTAATTAATACATAAATGATAAGAATTATATTTTATTCTGAATATATATTCACAATAAATATACATAAAGACTATAAATCGACTTTTAGCATATGTCAATGATTCATTGCCATTAAATATTGTAATAATGTGATCTGAATAGCAATAATACTCAGCGCCGTTCATTAACTAACCTATATATTGACAAATACAGTAAAATGCTTATTCTGATTAGTTATAATGCTACTTTTAATAGAAGCAAATTTCAAAGGAGTTAATTTATGAAAAAGGCGTTACTTTTAGTTCTCGTAGTACTCTTTCTGGTATCTCCCCTCTTTGCAGGCGGACAGAAAGACAGTTCCAACACAGTAGTCGTTGCAACGGATGCAACCTGGCCCCCGATGGAGATGGTTAATGCGAATAAGGAAATTGTCGGTTTCGACATTGACTTTATGAAAGCAGTTGCAGATGCAGCCGGATTCAAGGTTGAGTTCAAAAATACAGCATGGGACGGAATTTTTGCAGGACTGGGAAACAACGAGTACGACGCGGTTATCTCTTCTGTTACAATCACCGATGAAAGAAAGAAAACAATGGACTTCTCCATCCCTTATATTAATGCAGGTCAGGTTCTTATTGTGCCGGCTTCCGACAACAGCTCCAAAACCCTTGCCGATCTTAAGGGAAAAGATGTAGGAGCACAGATTGGAACAACAGGAGCATTTGCTATCAAGGACGCCGACGGAGTGAATCTAAAAACCTATGATGAAATCGGTCTTGCAGTAGAAGATCTTACGAATGGAAGAATTGCCGGCGTTGTCTGCGACTCCCCGATTGCAGCAGACTATGTTCTTCAGAACGACAACTACAAAGGATCATTAAAGATCGTAGGAACACCTTTTACCGAGGAATACTATGGAGTTGCCGTCAAGAAAGGGAATAAAAAAGTTCTTGATCTTGTAAACAAAGGGATTCAGGCAGTTATTGATTCCGGAAAGGCAAAAGAGTTAGAAGACAAGTGGCTGAGATAAAAAGCAGTAGAATTGAAGTTTCAGACGGAGCGCTCATCCCTGACAAGGGTGAGCACTCCCTTTTTTCCGCATGGAGACTTGCCTTCTTCGGGGCGATTGGTGTTCTAATTTTACTCCCCGTCCTTTCCCCGGACCCCTATCTGGATATAATCAAGTTCATTCCTGACGGAATTCTCAAGACCTTTGAAGTAACTGTTCTCTCTATTATTTTTGCAATGATTATCGGTCTTTTCACCGGCCTTGGACGGATCTCCCGCATTACTTTTATTAACAGACTTGCAACTATTTATGTAGAGGTTGTGAGAGGGATCCCGCTGCTGGTACAGCTATTCTACATCTACTATGCCCTGGGCAAGATGGTCCAGCTGCCGAGGCTGACCTCTGCTGTAGTCGCAATGTCCTTTTGTTACGGAGCATACCTTGGTGAGATCTTTAGGGCAGGTCTGCAGGCTATCCCAAAAGGGCAGATGGAAGCAGCCCTTGCCCTGGGTTTAAGCAGGAGTCAGGCAATCAGAAAAATAATACTCCCCCAGACCTTCAAGGTTATTATGCCTCCGGTGGGCAACGAGTTCATCGCACTTCTGAAAGATTCTTCCCTTGTATCAATTCTTGCAGTTTCGGACCTCTTGCGGCGGGGAAGAGAGTTTGCCTCAACTTCTTTTAGATATTTTGAAACCTACACGGTTATTGCACTGATCTATCTTGTAATTACCCTGTTTCTCTCCAAATTGGTAGCATTAATGGAAGAAAGGATGCAGCATCATGAACGATAAACCGATAATACGCATTAAAAATGCCGTCAAGACCTTTGGCACGGTACAGGCATTACGAGGTGTTGATCTTGAAATCAAGCAGGGAGAGGTAGTCCTGATAATCGGACCTTCCGGAAGCGGTAAAAGCACCCTGCTGCGAAGTGTCAACCGTCTGGAAACCCTCACGGCAGGGGAAATCCGGGTAGATGAAGACAGTGTAACAGACAGGAACTCTGACATAAGGAAAATCCGGGAAGAAGTTGGAATGGTTTTCCAGAGCTTTAACCTTTTCAGTCATCTTAATGTTTTGGAAAACATAACAATGGCTCCTCTTACCGTGAAAAATGTAACAAAGAAAGAAGCTGCAGAAACTGCCAGAAAACTTCTTAAAAGAGTAGGTCTGGCTGATAAGGAAACTGCCTATCCGAACCAGCTTTCAGGGGGGCAGCAGCAGAGAGTTGCAATTGCACGATCTCTGGCCATGAATCCCCGGGTAATGCTTTTCGACGAGCCAACCTCGGCCCTTGATCCTGAAATGATAAAAGAGGTTCTGGATGTCATGCTTGACCTTGCAAAGGAAGGAATGACCATGATGGTGGTTTCCCATGAGATGGGATTTGCAAGAGCAGCTGCGGACAGAGTTATCTTTATGGATGAAGGACTTATAGTCGAGGAGGGAACTCCCGGAGATATCTTCTCAAATCCTCAGGAACCCCGTACAAAAAGGTTTCTGGAACATATTCTGTAGCAATATTAATACCCTGCTCCTGATATTTTGTTGTCCTTAAAGCAAGAAACAGGAGCGGGTATAAAAAAGTGGTAAATACATAGAGCTCCTTTCAGCAGGTAATTGATCAAGTACCATAAATGAGATATTCTGAAACAGATATGTCTCCTTTACAATCTGTTTACACTGTATCAAGTTTGACCTCCCTTATAAAGGAAGTACTTGAGTCCTCTTTTCTAACCGTAGAGGTAGAAGGGGAACTCTCCAACTTCAGACCTTCGAGTTCAGGCCACTGGTATTTCTCCCTGAAAGACCAGGAATCAAT
The DNA here is from genome assembly GCA_003641695.1 of Spirochaetota bacterium. Taxonomy (GTDB): domain Bacteria; phylum Spirochaetota; class Spirochaetia; order B11-G9; family B11-G9; genus B11-G9. The sequence goes on along the minus strand of QNBL01000022.1, from coordinate 192 downwards.
GATATCCGGGGTCATGTTTCGAGGAAGAACCGGCAGCATTGATTTTATTCCTGCAGATGGCCAGAAGGTTATCGTCAAAGGCAATCTCTCTGTGTATGCAAAAAGGGGAACATACCAGATTGTCTGCAGCAGCATGAAGCTCTCCGGTGAAGGGGATATCCTCCTGATGCTGGAAGAAAGGAAGAGAAAACT
>QNBL01000021.1 GCA_003641695.1 Spirochaetota bacterium | reverse complement strand
GCACAGGTAACCTCGTAGGAAATTGTTCCCGTCAAATCTGCAATATCCTCTGCATTCAATCCTGCAGGATCGGGGCCGAAAAGAATAACATCGTCATAAAGCCTGACATCGGTATTTTCCCCGAGGTCCACCACACACTGATCCATGGTAACTCTTCCGGATACGGCATACCGTTTGCCTCTGATCAATACTTCCCCTTTTGATGAAAGCAGCCGGTTGTACCCGTCTCCGTACCCCACGGGAATGGTTGCTACAACCGTATCACGTCCGGTAGTATATGTTGCACCGTACGAAAGCGTCTGCCCTGCAGGAACCTGTTTTAGAAAAACAACTTTACTCCGCAGTTCCATTACAGGTTTGAGAGGAAGCTTCCTCCCTGTCTCTTTTCCGGGGTAGTAACCGTAAAGCATAATCCCCGGACGGACCATATCAATCCAGCTCTCAGGATATTCCATAATTGCAGCCGAATTGGAGGCATGGACAATCCCCGGATTAAGTCCCCGGGCCTTAACAGAATCTACAGCAGCCTTAAACTGAGACAACTGCTTTTCCGTAAAGGTGCGGTCACTGCTGTCCGCACAGGCAAAATGGGTGGACATCCCCTCCAGCTTTACGGAATCCAGACCGGAAATATACGCTGCAAGAGCAGCAGCATCTTCAGGAGCACAGCCTATCCGCCCCATTCCCGTATCCACGTGCACATGCACACGGACAATCCTCCCAAGTCTGGAAGCTTCCCGGTTAAGCTGTTCAATATAAGCGGCATCTGCAACAAGAGGCTGAAGATCAGCCTTGATCAAATCAGAAATCTCATCAGGAGTGACAAGACTCAAAATGAGAATGGGCTGTTCTATCCCCTTTTCCCTGAGAATTTCCCCCTCCTCGACTGCAGCAACCGCAAATCTTTCTACCCCCTCCTCCGCTGCAAGCCGTGCCATTTCAACAGCACCATGACCGTAAGCATCAGCCTTGACCGCTGCGCAGATAAGACGTTCCGGACCAACCTGCTCACGGACAAGACGGATATTATCCCTGAAATTTTCTGTATGAATAAATGCCCTGGTACTTCTCATCGCACTCTATTCACCTGATACCTGAACCGGAGTAGCAAGGGTTCTGAATCCCAGTTCCTTATCCAGCATTACCATTGCATTAGTAGATTCCTGAACCTTTTCAATCTGATCTACAATCGCACTTGCATTGGATTCTTCCTCGACCTGCTCTGTAACAAACCACTGGAGAAAAATCTCGGTAGCGATATCTCCTGTATTCCGGGCAGTCTTAACCAAATCATAGATACATGAAGTTATGTGCTGTTCATGGCCGTAAGCCTCTTTAAAGGCCGCAAGCGGGGAATCCCAGTTGCTCTGAGGCATCTTTATTGCCTGGAATTCAGCCTTTCCGCCCCTCTCATTGATCCAGTTGTATAACTTCAGCGCATGGGCCATCTCCTCCTGGGCCTGGATCTTCATCCAGTTTGCCATACCCAGCCAATTCTTATGTTCGAAATCTGCAGCCATGGCAAAGTAAAGGTATGCAGAAAAAAGTTCTTCGTTTATTTGATTGTTTAATGCATCTTCCATTTTCTTATCTATCATATCATTCTCCCTATCAATTTGTATACAATATAAAGAATAAACCCGTGCCGTTCAAGATCGAAGCATACTATCTGCATTATGAAAAATTGTGGTGTTTTTTCGTTTTCCGGTATATAATTTATATACGACGATAGTATGGATATAAAAAGCTTATTAACCTAATTACCCCTAAAGCATTTCGCAGCCTTATCTGCAGATTATTAAACTGTTTTAACCGGCAATCCTTAGAGTCAAATTACACTGGAACCAATTGTTTATGGTATCAGTTGTATGGAGGGTAATAATGAAGCGATTAGGCTCTCTTATTTTTTGGATTTTTATTCTGATTTTTTTAACCAGTACAACTCTATACAGCGAGCCAAAGAATCTTCTTTCTGTTAACGCTGTTCCTCTGGGTACAGTTCCTTTGGGTTCCAGTGCAGATCTTTTTAAAATGGGTTATGGAATGGAACTTTCTGCATCCTATATGCCGGCTTCATTTAATAACTTTGGTTTTAGACTTGGTAGTAATTTTATTATACTGCCCCTTGCTACCACAGATTCAATATGGGTTCTTTCAGGATCCGCGGGGCCTGCATTTATGCTGCATGTTGGGAAAAAACTGACAGTATCCGCATACGGTACTGCCGGATACTACTACTTCAACACAGTGGGCTGGGATGCGGCCGGCGGAACCGGAGGTGATTTTGTTTACAGCGGCGGCGCAGGCGGCACTTATCAGCTTGCAGATAGGTGGGCACTGGGGCTTGGTGTTTTCTACGATTATTATTCCAGTTTGTACAACGGCCTTGGAATAAGCCTCTCTGCCCGGATGGATGTACCCCTTACAGAACGGGCAAAGCCTGTGCGTGAACAAAAACCAAAAGAGGTACGCCCCCAGCCCCTGAATGAGAAGGGTAAAGGCGTTGAACTGCGGGATATCACTCTATCCCCGCTGTTTCCGGTACTGTATAAATTCTACGATAGCAATTCTGTAGGGACTGTTCGGGTTAAAAATTTTGAAAAGAAGAAGGCGGAAGATATTACCCTCCGTTTTTTGTAGAACGCTACATGGATAACCCAATGGAATGCGGGCAGTCCTTTACCCTGGAACCGGGGGAAGAGAAGACGGTTAACCTCTTCGGCCTTTTTACCAGCGATCTTATGGGGATAACGGAGGGGACAAAGGCCTCTGCAAAGATAAGTCTTACCTATACCATGGGGGGTAAGGAGAAAACAGCTGACTATACCCCTGTTCTGGAGGTTTACAACCGCAATGCACTTACCTGGGATGATGACAGAAAGATTGCCTCTTTTATAACGGCTAAAGATCCTGAAATACTGGGGTTTGCAAAGAATGTAACCAACTGGATGCAGGAAATTAAAAACCCTGCTGTGGATGAGAACCTGCAGAAGGGGATGGTGCTTTTCGAGGCGGTAAAGGCCTACGGTATCCGTTACGAGGTTGATCCTTCAACACCTTTTGCCGAACTTTCCGGCCAGAAAACGGCGGTGGATTTCCTCCAGTTTCCCCGGCAGACTCTGCACTATTCCAACGGCGACTGCGATGACCTTACCTCTTTATACACTGCACTTCTGGAAGCGGTGGGAGTTGAAACTGCTGTTATAACCATTCCAGGGCATATCTACGGGGCCTTTGCACTGAAAACATCTCCCGACGAAGCCCGCAGGACTTTCAGCCGGCCGGATGAGCTGATTATTACAGATAACAAGGTGTGGGTTCCTGTAGAGATTACCCTGTTCCAGGAAACATTCGAGAAGGCATGGCAGACGGGTGCAAAGGAGTACAAACTCTCTCTTATAAATTTGGGGAATATTCTTTTTATCAAGGCGGATTTTGAAGGCTCCGCAGGCTACTACCAGAGGGTCCTGAACCGCGATCCCAGTAACAAGGCAGCCCTGCTGGGTGTATCCCGGTGCAACCATGAACTGGAGAACTACGGGATGGCGGCAAAAACCTACCGGAAGCTGAAAGAGATTGACCCCGGTCTTGCAATGCACTTTGCCTATCTTGACCTAAGGGGCGAGGAAGCAACGAGAGCCGCCGATGCGGCAGGGCTCAGAACGATGGTTTTGGGGGAGGAGGAATGAGTATGAAATTTAATGGAAAAATCTCTATTGCAGTAATAATCCTGTATATTTCGGCAATAACTCTGTTTACAACCTGTGATATTTCATCACCCTTTGTGGATGAAATACAGGGGAAGATTGACACGGATACAATTCCAACTTACACAGTCACCTACAATGCCAACGGAGCCACCGGGGGAAGTGTCCCAGCATCTCAGACCAAAACAGAAAATATTGACTTGATTCTGGCCTCGAACAGTGGGAACCTTGTACGCACGGGATATACTTTCACTGGCTGGAATACTACAGCAAACGGGAGTGGAACCGATTATGCGGAAGGAGCACATTATACCACAAATGCAGCTGTAACCTTATACGCCAAGTGGACAATTGTAGATATGACTTCTCCAAACATCGGCCTTTTGAAAGTGGTTCCCGCCGGCAGTTTCCAGCGTGACTCAGATGCCGCAAATATAAGTGTTATTACAACTCCATTTCACATAAGTGAGCATGAGATAACCCGGGCCCAGTTTGAGTTAATTATGGGAGTAGGAACAGATCCCAGTGATGAAAGCTATTCCAGCGGAACCGGTGATCCGGTTCAAAAGGTGAACTGGTATCATGCCATTGCGTTCTGCAACAAGCTTAGTATTGCAGAAAGTCTGGACCAGGTGTACAGCGTTAGCGGGGTTGATTTTTCAAGTTTAACATTTGCCGAGATTCCAACCAGTTCAAACAGTACCTGGGATGCTGCAACGGCAGATTGGTCAGCTAACGGGTACAGACTGCCTACTGAGATGGAATGGATGTGGGCAGCCATGGGAGCCATTGATGATTATACAAAGCCCTTTGCAGGAAGTGATGGATCCAATTCAATCGGGTATTATGCAGTGTTTGGATATAATGGAAGTGAAACAGGCAAAACAACAACAGAACGAAGTAATCCTGTTGGCAGTAAATTACCCAATGAGCTTGGACTTTACGATATGAGCGGGAATGTATGGGAGTGGAACTGGGACTGGTATAGCAGCAGTTATCCTGCAGGTACAATATATTCGGATACTGCTGGAGGCAGGGGAGCAGCTTCGGGCGCGAGCCGCGTGGAGCGCGGGGCTGCGGGCATGGAAAATTGGGGATGGAGCAATAAATAGCAGCTATTACAGGTAATTAAAATCTTATATTGTTTGAAATTGGATACTTGAGAGTTCCTTTCTTGATGCCCTCTCTGAAACATTCAGGAACTCAAGGCCGACAACACGGTTATCCTTGTCAAAATCCAGAATAAGCCCCGGTCGTACTTCTTCCGATTCAACAATACGATCTTCATCCAAGCGGAAATATAGAGTGTCTGTTTCTGTATCAACCTTTACTCTCATGGATTTTTCTCAACCTCCTGTCAAAAAACACTGTAACTTCTCTATTCGGGTCAACAATTATATTAACAATAACCCTAAGCCACTTATTATCACATTCCTGAATCTGTTTAATAAAATGTTGGGTACCGTCATCATGATTTTCAGTAATATTCACCCATTTTTCATCAATATTCCTTTCATTTAACATTTCAAGAAAATGACGACTCCGAACCATATATGAATACTATGGGTATAACTATACATTTGTCAATAAGAAAGAAAGCAGGGAAGGCGAAAACAGGGACGGAGCAAAACTTTCATACGGTACAACAGAGCCTTTGCCCCAAACTGTTCAGTTCCGAATTTTGCAGCTACAGGACCCTGAAACGGATCAAGAAATGCAACTCTAAAAACGTACGGCCTGTTCAGTGTAGTTGCCGGGTTTGTCGACCACGGGGAAACCATGGGAGTTCTGTTATCATTGGCAACCTCTCCTCCGGGTATTGCCTGTTTGGACGAGTTAGGTCCGATAATACCAATAACCTTATCCTGCTCTATAAGTTTAAGCGCTACGGCAACAGCAGATTCAGCCTTGGATTCATTATCCTCATAGACGAACTCTACTTTGTACTTCTTTCCGCCTACTTCAAGGCCACCTGCAGAGTTAATGTCCTCTTTCATCATTTCAGCAGCAAATTTGGATGCCTCTCCGACCTTTTGGATATCCCCGGTCATTGGGATGTTAAATCCAATCTTGATAACCTCTTCTTTTTTTGCACAGCCGGCAAAAAACAGCATTGTCACAGCGAGGAGTGCAACCGCAACGACAAGTAATTTCCTGTTTTTTATATATACTCCTTTTACTATGTATTGCATAAGAATAACCTGATAATTGAAATTACGCAAGAAAACCATACTATATACGGTGTATACTTTATATTCCAAACTTTCACATATTTCGCTATTAAATAACTATATTCAATAGATTAACAGCATTTACACCGTCGTTAATAGAAATAAAAGGTTTTTACCAGCTATGAGGATACAGTTTCCCGCTTAAGTTTCTTTCCAATTTCAGATACTTTTACCAACAATTCTTTCTCGTCTACGGTAAGAAGACGGTTTTCATCCATCAGGACTCTGCCGTTGCAGATAACAGTACACACATCTGAAGCCTGAGCTGAATAAACAAGAGATGCAAATGGATCTCCTTTGGGATAGAAATGGGGCTTTTCGGTATCGACAAGAATTATATCAGCCTTCTTCCCCGGTTCTATTGATCCTGTTTCGTTTTCCCTGCCGAGAGCTTTTGCTCCATTGATTGTCGCCATTCTCAGGGCTTCATACGCGGAAACCGCAGTGGGATCCTCGGTAATTCCCTTGTTGATCAAAGCTGCAAGACTTATCTCCTCAAACATGTTCAGGTTGTTATTACTGGCAGGACCGTCTGTTCCAAGACAAACGTTTATTCCCTCTTTCAATAACCTCTGCACAGGAGCAAATCCGTTGCCCAGCTTAAGATTACTCCCCGGATTGTTAAGAACATTGACCCCTTTTCTCTTAAGGATCTCCATATCCGAATCAGACAGGTAAACACAGTGGGCAGCAAGGGTATTAAGGTCAAATATACCGGCTTTGTCGAGATACTCGACAGGGGAAAGTCCATACTGCTCTTTTATGGTTTCGAGCTCTTTTCTACTCTCTGAAAGATGAATATGGATGCCGGTATTCAGTTCCTTTGCCGTTTTTACAATCTGCTCAAGGTATTCCGGACTACAGGTATACGGAGCATGGGGGCCCAAATCGACTCTGATACGACCTTCTCCTTTACCATGCCACTTATTATGCAGTTCTGCACCCTCTTCAATTTTTGCAAACGTCCCCCCTTCTTCAGTTAACAGGCCTCTGGAAAGGTTCGCCCTGATCCCCGAAGAAAGTACCGCATCAGCAGTTTTATCCATAAAAAAATACATGTCCGCAAAGGTGGTGGTGCCGCTTCGTATCATTTCGGCAATACTCAATAGCGATCCCCAGTAGGCATATTCTGGTGTAAGAGCCTCTTCAAGGGGGAATATCCGGTCATGGAGCCATTCCCAGAAAGGTAAATCGTCAGCAGTATGTCTGAAAAGGGACATCGCCGAATGGGTATGAGCATTAACCAGTCCGGGAAGAACTATCTTCCCCTCTGCATGTATAATTCTGTCAGCATGAAAAGCAGGATGCTTCTCCCCGACAAATTCAATAACAGTATCTGTTATTCCTATATCCCCGACAACTGTTTCCGGCTCCATTCCGGCCATTGTCAATACGAGTCCATTTTTAATAAGTGTATTCAAGTATACTCCTTTGTCGTTCCTACTCTTTTTCGTACACAACCTTACGGGAGGAAGAAGCAGGACTTACCAGCTTGCCGTCTTTCAGTTCAAGAGCCAGGAGTTCTTTTCCGCCTTCATTGGTTATTGATACTGTAGAGCCTGATACTTTATATTTCGCAGGAACAGGACCCATGGCAGCAGTTCCGTCACCCTTTAATGTCAGCTTCATACCGACACCAATTCCAAGAGAATCCTCTTTCATGACCCAGGTTCCGGCAACATTGTTTTTAGAGCCTCCACCACTGCATCCTGCCAGAAGGGGGACCAGGAAAACAACAAGAATAATTGCAATAACCAAAGAAAATCGTTTCATACACTATACTCCTATAGTTTTTATCAATAATACAATAGTAGCACTTTTCAAGCAGATGTCAAATTTATATACATACTTCGTTGATTCATGGTAAGGTGCTTTCATGAAGTACAGATGCCTTCTTATTGATCACGATGATACAAGTGTTGAGAGCTCCCGTTCAATACACCACCCGGCACACAGGGAACAAATGAAACAGCTGGGACGGGAAAACGAAGCTGTGGCTTTTGAAGAATGGATGAGGATAAACTATGATCCCGGACTTCTTGACTACCTTGATAAAATCCTGAAACTCAGCGAAAACGAGAAGGAACTCTGCTATCATGTATGGAGGGAGTACGCACATAAAAGGATTCCGCACTTTTACCCCGGAATATTGAAAGTCCTGAAACAGTTCAGGGATAAGGGGGGGTACATAGTCGTTGTGAGCCATTCAGAAGCAGGAATGGTTGAAGCCCATTATAAGGCACAAAAGGAAATCCCCGGATTTTCTCCTGACAGGATCATAGGATGGACTGGAGACAGTTCCAGGAACAAACCCGATCCATGGCCTGTTCTTGAGGTTATAAAAACATACGGGGTTGAAAAGAGTGAGATCCTGGTTGTGGATGATCTCAAACCCGGAATTATCATGGCAACGACTGCAGGAGTCGACACTGTTGGAGTCGGGTGGAGCCACAGGATCCCGGAAATTATTAATGATATGAAAAGCAGTTGTACCTACTACGCCGATTCTATTGCGGATTTAGAGAAGATTCTATTCTCCTGATCCCTCCCATCTGTTTCCGACGGCTTGATTATTTACTTCCGAAGGCAGATACTGGTACTTTCTCCGGGAGATACAGTAAAAGACGGTTCAATTCTCCGGACAGGAGATGATACCGTTGTTGAACTCTCAGTAAAAAATCATACTTACTCCCTGACCAGAAAAGGGATATACCTCATAGATTATATTACCAAAGACAGCAGTTACAAGACCCATTCATAATCTAACTTCACAACAATGGTTCTCAAGCGTCTGCCTATTCAGAAGCTTTAACAGGGGATGTATCCAGAGCTCTGGAATATATCAAAGATGCGGCGCCTGATGAAAACACAGATCATTTTGATGAAGCTGTCCTTCTAAAAACCAACCTTCTATTACTGAATAACAAACCTGAAGAAGCTCTTGCATTTATTGAAACCGAAATAGCAGATGCTCCCGCGATTACAGATTCTCTTCTGTTTTTAAAAGGGATTGCCCATTTGAGGCTTGGCGAATTAGACGAAGCCCGTACTTTGTTCCGGAAAGTGGAAACAGACTACCCGGCCTCCGATTCCGCCGCTGCTGCAGCGGAGTATTGAAGTATACTCATTTCAAATTATTTAGATCCGTGAGCTGTGCAGTTTGGCAGCATCTCTTGCCAAACCGGATCTGAAACGTCTCACTTAAATCTACTGTGCTTTTTTGCTGTTAAAGGAAGAATCCGCTATTTTTCTTCTAAAGGGGATAACTACCGCAAGAGGAATCAGGGTTACCAAACCACTGAACAGAAACATCACACTGAATCCGCGGGAATCAAGAATCATTCCGTTGAGACTGCTTCCGATAAATCCTGCCAATCCAAAGCCTATCCCGCCGTACAGTGACATTGCAAAGGCCTTTCTTTCAGCAGGAACAGTGTGGTTTATAACACTCACCACGGTTATATGGATAAGACCAAAAGAAAAAGCATGCAAAATCTGGGCCGAAAGAATAATGAGCAGAGGTGCACCGGATGCATATACAAACATCCTGGCAGCAGCTCCCGCCAGTGCCAGCATGAGTGCAGCGGCTGACCCAAACCTGGTCACCAGCTTGCTGCCGTACAGAATCATTGGTATTTCTGCCAATGCTCCGATAGCCCAGATCCCGCTCACACTGTGTATTCCGTAGGAATCCAGGAGAAACAAACTAAAAAAAGAGTAATATCCGGTCAAGCCCATCTTGATAAAAAAAGCAGAAATGAGAACTGCATAGAACGGCAGATGCAGTCCATAAAAGAGAGAATCTGTTTCTCTCTTCCCTGTTTTTGATTCCTGATGCTCTGCCTTCTCTGTTTCAGGGAGAGACAGGGTACTTAAAAACAGCAGCCCTGAAATAATTGAAAAAAGCAGGATAATTTTAAAGGTTCCGGGAATATCAAGAAATCCGGACAACTGTACCCCTATTGAAACAACCACAAACCCGATGCTGCCCCAGATACGTACTCTGCCGTAATTTACCGCGGGATCGGGAATCATCCTTGATGCAAGTGCATCCTGCAGTGAGGGAATTGGCCGGTAAAAGAAGCCGAACAGGGCAAGAAATGCTCCGGCACAAATCAGTGATGAACTCAATCCCAGCAGAAACAGGATTCCCCCCACAGAGACTGACAAACCAAGCATAAGAAGGCGGTATCGCCCGATTTTTTCGGCAATCCAGCCATAAAACAGGGGACCCAGTATACCGGCAACTTCATAAAATCCCAGAAAGATCCCTATCGCTGCGGCAGTAAATCCCTTATTCCGTAGTATTACCTGCAGGTAAGGTGCAACAATGGCAATTGAGGAAAAAAAGAGGAAGTAGTTTATACCGAATCTAATAAGCAAGGGGGCCTCCTGCAGTATGTATACCACACAACAGGAAACTGCTTCTACAGATTAATCTTACTTTTTATAAACGTGGAAAAAAGCTTTATTAAAGTCCAGGTACACCTCTTCCCCCATCCTGTAGTGCTTGTACTTCCCTTCGATGTTGGACTGGATAATTGTAAGAAAACTATTTTCAAACTCAACCTTGTACTCCGATATGCTTCCCAGAAAGGAGCTTACATCAAGTTTGCCTGAAAATCCTGTAGGTTCGGTACTAATGGATATCGCCTCCGGTTTTATTGCAAGAGAAACCTCTTCCCCTTCCTTAAAGTCTTCATCCGGTTTGGTAACCACTATGGAGTTTTTCTGAAGGGAAACGGTAAGGGTATTTTCGTGAATATCTTCTACAACTGCATCCATAAAGTTTGCGTTACCTATAAAGTCAGCAACAAATGCGCTATTGGGATTGTTATAAATCTCCTCAGGAGATCCCATCTGGGCAATTTCCCCCTTGTTCATAATAACAATGGTATCAGACATACTCAAAGCTTCTGACTGATCATGGGTTACATAGAGAGCTGTAATCCCGAGCATCTGCTGAACCCTTTTTATCTCAGTACGGGTCTGAATCCGAAGTTTTGCATCGAGGTTGGAAAGAGGTTCATCAAAAAGAATAATCCTGGGTTTAAGAACAAGGGCTCTGGCAAGGGCTACACGCTGCTGCTGCCCTCCTGAAAGTTCACCGGGATACCGTTTTTCCAACCCAACAAGGTTCACCATCTGCGACACCATGGCAACTTCATTTCTTATTACCTCTTTGGACATATCCCGTAGTTTAAGACCGTACGCTATGTTTTCAAAGATAGTCATGTGCGGGAAAAGAGCATAGCTCTGAAAAACCATGGGCATGTTCCGATTAAATGCCGGTACAGCGTTTATGTTCTTACCGTTAAGAACTATATCCCCTTTGTTCTGAATCTCGAACCCTGCTATCATTCTTAACGTGGTTGTTTTCCCGCATCCTGAAGGCCCGAGAAGGGTAACGAAATCACCTTCCCGTATTGTCAGAGAGATATCATCAACAGCCTTGAAAGCATTTCCCTTGCCGTCGTTAAAAATCTTTGTAATATTTTTTAGAACCAGATAATCTTCTTTATTATTTTCTTTAGCCATCATACACTCCTAGTTGGTTGTTCCGAAAATTTGAGACTGTTTAAGTCCTGTCAACTTCATTATAAGAAAAACAAATCCCGTTATTACAAGAATAAGGACAAAGGATAAAACAGATGCCGCACCCAGCCTCATAATCTCTGTCTGTGCAAGAATCAGTACTGTCAGGTGATTCCATCTTGCTGAAACCAGGAAAATAATTGCACTTATTGCAGTCATTGCCCTGACAAAGGCAAAGGTTGCTCCGGCAAAGAAGGAAGGCCGTATAAGCGGAAGCGTTATCTTCCTGAATGTGTGTGTAGTATTCGCACCCAGATTCGTAGATGACTCTTCGATGTCAGGAGATATCTGCTTTAAAGCGGCAATTCCACCCTGGACTCCAATCGGAACGTTCCTGAATACGTATACAGCAATAAGAATAAACGCTGTTCCCGAAAGTTCAAAGGGCGCTTTGTTAAAAGCAAGGATATAGCCTATACCTATTGCAGTTCCTGGAATTGCGTAACTGAGCATGGAGAGAAAATCCAGCGCTCCCTTACCGGGAAATGATTTCCTGACAATGATAAAAGCAATTATCATACCGAGCAGGGCTGTTATGGGAGTCTGAATAATGGCAAGAAAGAGGGTATTCTTTAAAGTAGTAAATCCAACATCGAAGCTGTAGGCGAACCATTTTAAGGTGGGGGTCCAGTCAATACCCCAAAGCTTAACGAAACTTCCCCCTATAATAGTCAGATAGAACATGAGAACAAACAGGGAAACACTGAGACAGAATGCAAATAATCCTGTCCTTGTGGCCTTACTTACCGAAGCGGAACCCCTTCTTGAGGATTTTCCCGTTATGGTAACATAGGCTTTATTTTTCATAATATACTTTTGGATAAAAAATACAGCTACGGTAGGCACAAGAAGAATAATTGCAAGAGCAGCTCCACGGGGAAGGTTCCCCATGCCGGTAAATTCCAGATACGCCTTAACCGAAAGGACATCAAACTCTCCGCCTATAATGATAGGATTCCCAAAGTCTGTTAAGGAACCGACAAAGACCAAAAGCCAGGAAGCAAAAATTCCGGGGAGTGCCAAAGGAAAGGTTACTGTCCAAAAGGTACGAGCCCGTTTAGCTCCAAGGTTCATGGCACAGGTTTCAAGATCAGGGTCTATCCCCTGTAGTATTCCCACCAGGGTCATGTAGGCAATGGGGTACATGGTTATGACCTGCACAATAACAAGCCCCTTAAGGCCATAGATTCCACCGGTATCCAAATGAAGCAGTTTGGCGGTAATCAATCCGTTCCGTCCAAAGAGTAATATAACAGAAAGAGCAAACATAAAAGGAGGGGAGATAATCGGAAGAATGCCCATACTCTGGAAAAATCCCTTCCCGGGGATATTCCCTTTGGTCATTCCATAGGCAAAAATAAATCCGACAGTGGTTGCTATTGTTGCAACGATTATTCCAAGGGTTACCGAATTAAGAATAGTACGGGTGTATCCCGAATGAGAAAAGATGTAAGAATATTCACTGATGGAAAATTTCCCCCCCGGGGTTAAACTGAGCTTTGCTGCTGCATAAAGGGGATATACAATAAAAAGAAGCAAAAGTCCCAGAATGAGAAGCACACTGATAAACAGAACAGGGTCCCGTGTAAGTTGATAAAAACGTCCTTCCTTTTTGACATCTAAGCTACCGGTTAACTCCACAATTACTCTCCTTCTGTTTATCAGTATGGATCCCCGGTTAATAAACCGGGGATCCTTGTTATTTCTGCTGTTTTTATTTCTTTTTTACTGTTTTTGCTTCACCGTTAATAACCTGATTCCATTTTTCTACAAGGCGTGTCTTGTTCTTGGCTGCCCAGACATCATCCTGATCGATAACATTAATGTTTTTAATGGAAATTGCGCCTTTGGCAAGAGGAACATCAACAAACGGAACAACAAATTTTGTTGCATAGATTTTTGCCGCTGTTTCGCCAAGGCCCCAGTCATACAGTTTTTTTGCAGCTGCAAGTTCATCAGCAGGCCCATTCTTTATTAAAGATATTGAAGCAACTTCATACCCTGTACCCTCTTTCGGAAATGTTATCTTCAGAGGATAACCTTCGTTTACAAGCTTGACACCATCGTGGGAGTACCCGATTGCAATGGTAGTTTCACCAATACTTGCATTCTTTCCGGGAGCGGAACCTGAACGGGTATACTGGGTTATGTTGGCATCAAGTCCTTTCAGCATCTCAAAAGCCTTGTCTTCTCCAAAAATCTGTACAAGAGTAGCAAGGGCATTATACGCTGTACCGGAAGAACCGGGATTTGCCATCTGTACTTGTCCCTTATATGCAGGACCGATAATTTCTTCCCAGGACTGAGGAGCTTTTAGACCATATTTTTCAAGTTTCTGGGTGTTGCTCTCAAAACAAAGCATACCGGCATAGATACCTGTCCAGTAATGCTCTTTATCCCTGAACTGTACGGGAATATTTTTAGCTGCAGGGGAATCGTACGCCATGGTCAACCCTTTGTCCTTTGCCTGGATATGGCCAATCCCAACACCGCCAAACCAGATGCTCGCCTGAGGGTTCTCTTTTTCAGCTTCAATTCGAGCTACAGCTTCGCCGGTTGAAAGCCGTACCCAGTCAACCTGGATTCCTGTTTCCTCGGTAAAAGCCTTGAATACCTTCTGTGCAAGTTCTTCATCCAGGGTTGTATACGCTGTAATACGCTGAGCACTTTCCTGTCCTCCGTTTGCAAACAGCATCGAAGCGGGAAAGAGCACAAGTGCGCATAAAAACAGAGCCACGATAATTTTCTTCATAATTTCCTCCATAATAAATTCTTCTCTGTTCATTAAAAACCGGGATTAGCTAAAATACAAGAAACAATTCGGGAACAAATTGGTAACAGAAAAGTAACAGATGGCGGTTTAGAGAGATTTACAGAGTTTATATCCCCGTCCCCATTCGTTTAGAATATATACAGGATGATGCGGATCGGGCTCTATCTTCTTTCTAAGCCTTTGGATGGTAACCTTCACCATCTCCCGGCCGCCTTCCCAGTCTTCATGCCCCCAGACCTGCTTTAATAGAACCTGCCAGGAGATTACCCACCCCTGTCTGGAGGCAAGACAGGAAAGCAGTGAATACTCTATAGGAGTCAGACTTACCTGGTTTCCTCCCATTAAAACCTCTTCCCTGTCCATATTTATAACAAGATCTGAAACAACAATCTCTTTCTGCCGTTTTATCTTCTGTACCCGGGAAAGTATCTTCCCCACCCTGAGAATAAATTCCCGGTGATTGAATGGTTTGGTAACGTAATCTTCGGCGCCTATCTCGAGTCCGGAAATAACATCGCTGTCCCTGTCCCGTGCGCTCAGGATAATGACGGGAACTGAACTTCTCTGCTTTATGGTATTGCATACAGTCAGGCCGTCCATTGCAGGAAGAGACAAATCCAGAACAACGAGATTAAAGCTTTCTTTATCCAGCAAAACCAATCCTTTTTCGCCGGTTTCTGCTACTGAAACATCATACCCCTCGTCCGTTAAAAGGTACTCAATCATATCAGCAATATCAGTTTCATCTTCAATTATCAGTATTCTCTGATTCATTCTCCCGCCTTGGGAAGGGTAAACGAGAGAGTCGTCCCCATTCCGGGAACGGATCCTACATAGACCTCCCCCCCATGTTTTTCGATCACATTCTTTACAATCGAAAGCCCCAGCCCGACTCCATTAAAGCTCTCTTCCTGTTTATCGGGATTTTCGTTCCCCTGATAAAATTCAGAAAAAATTTGCGGCCTGTCATCTTTCCTGATACCGCTCCCGTCATCGCTTACCGAGACAACAATACACTGTTCATTCTCCTTTACGGTAACAGCTATTCTCCCACCCGGTTCGATGTGCTTACTCGCATTGTGAATAAGGTTGATAAGCACCTGCTGGAT
Source organism: Spirochaetota bacterium (assembly GCA_003641695.1). Lineage (GTDB taxonomy): Bacteria > Spirochaetota > Spirochaetia > B11-G9 > B11-G9 > B11-G9. Next base: position 2,047 of record QNBL01000021.1, on the reverse strand, counting down.
CCAGTTATCATCTATCACCGTTTTTGAAAGAAGATTGGGATAGCTGTACTTGATCGTCTGCTCTCTGGATTTTATAAAAGGCTCCAGATCAATGCATACCTTTTTTATCACCGGACGGAGATCCTGTTTTTTCTTTTTCATCCTGAACCAGGCATACTCAATTTTTATACTTGCCAGAATGGAATCTATAAAACGGCTCATCCGCTTCGAGTTGTCCCGGACAGCTTTCAAAAACTTCTTCTGGGTTGGATTTATTTTCCCCGGTCTTTCTTCCAGCAGGATTTCCGACGATGTTTTTATAACTGCGAGGGGAGTTCTAAGCTCATGAGCCAGTGTGGAAAGAAGTTTGTTTTTACCGTCTATCTGTGACTGTTGAGCATCAATCTCTGCCTGCATATCCGCCGACCGGTCTCTAGCGGCACCATAAAATACAAAACCCATGGATACTGCTGGTACCAGAGCAACAACAATCGTTACCACCGATGCGAGAAAGACACTTCCTGCCAGAATAACCAGCAAAACGGCTGAATTTATAAGAAGAGCTGTCCTTGACTTGTTTGATAAAAGAATATAAAAAAACAGAACAGTCAAAAAGACTGAAAAAAGCCAGGCAATTAAAAACAGAAACGAGCTGACAGATGCTGCAGCATAGAGAATCAGTCCTGTATTTTCCCGGTTTACTCCCTTCCCGGACATGAGAATTTCAAAAACCAGCCAGGGGAGCAGACAAAATATAACAAAACCGTTTTTATGGTTAAAGAGTAGAAACAATACGGCGGTAAACGCCTGGATACGTATGCTGTAGGTAATCAATCTATTCATACCAATCCTCTAAACCATTTAATGCAGCAGCAATGCCGGGGATATCCCCAGATAATTCCCTATTGCGTACCCAATAATACCGGTTGTTATTCCTGACAGCAGTGGCAGGGAACTGCAACAGTAATTTCAGAAATGGATGATTGCAGCGAAGTTTTTGAACCGGGGAACAACCCTGTATTACCGACAATGATTTCTCCGGAATAACAGAGTATTCATGGGATATCTTATGCTATCTCCAGTGATCTTGCAAGTACTGCAGTTTCAGGAGCCTGTTTTTGATGGTACTTACTTTGCCGGCGGGCTTATCAAACATACGCTTTTATATTTTTTTCACTGTTAAACCTTTTTTTAAGGGATATGTTAATAGAGGCGGGAAATCTGGATAATAAAGTGAACCAATATAATACTTCATTGCATCGCAGTCTTGTTCTAGCACTTTTTCTGGTACTGGCATCCCTTCAAATTTCGGTAAAACTGTATAACCTGGCAAACAAGACTCTTTTGTCGTCAGCTTCTACGACAGCAGACCTCACTCTTGACTTTGATTCAGAGGTTTTACCCATGATAACAAAACTTCTTGAGGATGCAGATAGCGAGCTAACTGCACTTGCCGAAGAAGCTGCTGAGAAAGCAAAAGCTGAAGAGGCATCCAAAAGAGATGTTTTGGAAATAAAAAATACAGATTTGGAAATGAAAGAAGTAGCAAAAACAGCTGTAAAAAGCGGTTCTGAGGTATTCTTTGATACCGGTTTGAGCCTGGGAATCGGTGACAAGAAGGATATCCTGGGCAATGGCGGATTTAACACTGGGTTATCAGCAAATTACTGGTTTTTTCTTCCCTTTGGGATGATTGGACCAGGTGCAAGACTATCAGCAAGTATCTATCCGGCTGTCGGACCGGAAAAATCAGCAAGTCTCTTCACAATACCCATAGGGTTGAGCGCGGCTTATTCAACACCAACAAAGAAACTCATCTCCGCACTGATTCAGATTGACGGTGGACCTTCCTCGGTAATTCTCTTACTCAGGAAGGCAGATCCACTAACCAAGGTACTTCCATACCTGAGTTTTGAAACTGGTCTCAGAATTAACTTATGGAACAGTATGAGTCTTGGTTTGAGAACAGTTTACCGTATATATTTTGAAGACAAAGAGAAACTTTCAACCCTGACTCCCTCTGCCTTTGTTTCATTCAGGAGCTGGGAGTGAAGAAAACAACTCTTTT
>QNBL01000020.1 GCA_003641695.1 Spirochaetota bacterium | reverse complement strand
CCTGCTATGAGTTTTTCGATCACGTGTCCACCGCCGAAACGGAACTCTCCCGGATAATCCAGGTTTGCAGGATCGTTATGCCGCAGCTGTGTAGCTCAGATAAAAAGATCCACCGCAGCAATGCCTGAGTACGCCAGAACATCATCAATCCAGGCTTCGGTAATACGTATCTTGGGGTTGCTGTGCCCAAAGTTGATAAAGCAGCCTGATGAACACATAGGCCCGAAGGTGGCGGTAGTGACTACATCTACCTCCCGAGCTGCCGTTTCCAGCCCCTTTTTATCCACATAGTCAATAATCTCGGCAGCTGTCAGGACAACAGCTTTCTTTGAAGCAATTTTTTCATTAATCTCTTCGTATGTCTTCATAATGTGGTGTATAGTATCAGTATGGAGAGAATCTTGCAACAATTACCGGCCTGCCGGTTATAAAATAAGGATTAATGGACGAGGATGAGGTATAATTAAACCATGGAGCAGCGAATGAAAAAATGGATCTATATTTTTACGTCTATAGCGGTGGTGCTATTTCTGTTCTCCTGTGCAACGGTAAAGAGTGTGCCGCGGCCGAGGGCTGTTGAAAGGCTGATGGAGCTTGTAAACAGCGGTGATTCTGAGATGGTATCTTCTCTTACGAATATGCCGATGATTATTGATGGAGAGATTGTGCAGCGGGAAACGGATATCCGTAATTTCTGGGATCTTGTTGCAAAAGCACGTTTTGCAGTGAATACCGGAGAAGCGTTTTATACCGAGAAAGTTGGAGATGAATCCTATTTGCTTTTTGGAGATTCTATGGAGGTCCGTACCTTCTTTGAGAAGTATGTTCCGAAAACTGCAGTTACAGTAACCGTTGAAGGAAAAGCGGGACGGTACATCTTTCTGCTTTCAGGCAGGAAGGGGCGGTATACCTATATTTTCGGTTTTACGGGGCCTGTCAAATGATTAAGAGAATAATAACAGTACTGGTATTTATCAATGTTGTTTTCGGTACCTATGCACAGAGTGCCGACATAGTATTTATTGACGGCTGGGTTGATTTGAAAACCGGCGGTGAGATAATGGAAGCTTTTGAAGGTGATATCTTAAGGACCGGTGATTCGGTAATTACCGGTGATGACAGTTATGCTGAACTGTCTCAGAAGAATCTCAGCACCATAAAAGTGCAGCCCAATTCAGTTTTTACCATTACCGAGAAAGAGGGGGACGGAGGTAAAGAGACAGTACTCTCTACCACGGTAGGATCAGTTTCCTATAAGTTCGGAAAACTCTTTGGCAAGGAACCGAAGATTGCTACCCCCAGTACCATTGCAGGGGTCCGGGGAACAGAGTTTACTGTCTATGCAGCCGAGGATGGATCTTCCCTTGTTGCAGTAACCAGCGGTCTGGTTACGGTAAGTTCCCAGGGAAAATCGGTGGACCTGACGGCCGATGAAGGGGTAGAGGTAAAGGCAGGTGAAGCCCCGGGGGAAAAGTTTACACTTAAAGGTAGAGAGCTCGATTTTTCTTCCTGGAATAATGAGAAGTACAATGTGCTTGTTTCAAATCCCGTTGCAGGGCTGAAAAAGCTTGATAAGCAGTTGGATCAGTTTTTAGCTGATATCAAGGACTATTCTGCAACCCTTAAAGAAATGAAAGCACAAAAAGATGAATTTATAGCCGAGTGGAATAAGCTTAAAGATTCCGGGGACAAGGATAAAGCAGCTGCTTATTTTGACAAGAACTTAAAGCCTCTGGACTTGAAACTTGGGCCTCTGTATCTGAATGTAAGGTATTACAGCCTTTCAGCTCTTTCGTTTCGAAGATACATTCTCGGAAAACTGTACGTGGATTTGAAGGGAAGATACTTTGCTGAGCCCGGGAATCCTGTATACACAGATTTTTTATCTGCATATAAGCGTATTCTTGGAAAATTTGAAAGAACCGTGGTACCTTATCTTAATGGAAATGACATTTAAGGAGATAGCAAATTATGAAAATCAAAATTACAGTGCTCTTAGGTGCGGTTCTGGCCGTTCTCTTAATTGGTTCCTGCAGTCTATTTGGAGGACTGTCGATTGAGGCACGAATTGCGCAGTTTGTATCTGATCTGAATACATCAGACAGGGCAAATATTATCGAAAACTTTTCAGCAGACGGATGTGATTCATACAATCTGATTAATGATTCAAATTATTGGAATGATAGTAATTCTCCTTTTGATGTTACTTATAGAAACTTTGCAGTTACCGGATTAACAGTATCAGGTGATACTGCAACCGGAACATTAACCTATAATAACGGTTCGAATTCTAGCTCCATTAAATTTGTGCTGGTGAATGATGGATTTATCGACGGCTGGAAGATCACCGAAATCTGGATAGACGGAACCCATCAGATTTGAGGAACAATGTGCTAAATCCAATACCCGGAGGAATGTTATGAAAAAAATAGTAGTTTTACTGGTTCTGGCAGCCGGATTGTCGGCTTTTGCCTCCGGGCAGGATATTTTTGCCTCCTTTATAGACGGGGAAGCGTATATACAGGATAGCGGCGAGTGGTACGACCTGTTTGCAGGAGATGCTCTTGATTCAGGGAGTGTCGTTAAACTGGGGGCTGATACAGTAGCTGAGATTGATGCCGGGGGCAAAAAGATAGTTCTGGACAAACCCGGTGTTTACAAGATCAAGGAGCTTCTGGAAAAATCGGTGCGGAATGCCTCCTGGGGTGATGCTGCGGTGGTCAAGAAATTTATTACCGGAACCAACAAGGCCGCTTCCAAGACAGCGGTTATGGGGGTTCGCGGCGCCGAAGCGGCGAGCACCTCAGTTGAATGGCTCACCGAGGACAATATGGTACTGGCTGATGCAAAGGAGCTTATTGAAGAGGGAAACTATATGGAGGCACTCTCAGTTCTTTCTGAAAACAGGGATGATGTCTTCGATGAGGAGCTTCCGGAATATGATTTCTATCTCGGCAAGTGTTATTATATAACAGGTGAACCCGGGAAAGCTCTTGCAGCGTTCAGCAGGGTGGATCCGGACCCTTCAGCCGAATATTATCCCGATTTTGTCATCCTCGAGGGGAACCTGTTCCTGGATTCATTTAACTTCGAACAGGCTCTGGTCCTTTTTGATGAATACCTGAGTAAAGACAGTGTTTCCGAAACAGCGCAGGCAGTTACCTTCTTTTCAGCAAAGGCGCTCAATGCCATGGGGAATAAAGAGGAGGCCGGAAAACGGCTAAAAAGAGCATCTGACATGAATCCTGCCTCCGAAATAGGGAAGGCAGCACAATCAATCCTGAATTCTTTTTAAATATCCGAAATCCACTCATAAAAGCACCGGATCTGCAGGAACTCATTCCATGGATCCGGTTTTTTTGTATGGGTACCGTTTCTATTTATAGTTGATTTCTAGCTATCGATAACCTGCCAGGAACCCAGGTGTCTGTAGATTATCTCCGCTGATGTAAGCCCTTTGGTTTCTTTCAGCCATTCAATTAAACCATTTTGAAAGGTACTTCCGAGATCTACCCCTAAACCCAGGTCTGCAAAACAGGTGTAGTTGTAGAGTTTGCTTCCTACACCAAACTCCCAGGCGGCTTCAAGCAGCGGAAAAGGTATCGAATCCAGCTGGGGAGTAAGAGCCTTTCCCCATGCCGGATCTTTTGCTGCCAGTTCCAGGGTGTGAAACTGCGGTCTCTTTATATAATTGTACTCTTCTTTTTTATCCAGTTCACCACACTTCTTTTTGACAATATCAATTACATATTCTGCAATTGCAGGAGCCGATGTTAATCCGGGGGATCTAATACCTATTGCATTGATAAAGTTGGATGGAGTTTCATAGTCTTCAATGATAAAATCATTGGTGTTCGGCTGTGCCCGTAATCCCGCAAAGGTTTTTACTGTAAGCCGTGTACTCAAGGAGGGGACAAGTTGTTTCGTTTTAGCGATGATTTCATCAATCCCTTCCCGTGTCGTCCGGATGTTTTCCCGCTCATCATCCCCCAGGTTTACTGCTGTTGGTCCCAGGAGTATGTCGCCTGTTATTGTTTTTGTTACCAGAACCCCTTTTGAAGTTTCTGTGGGTGTCGGGAAGATAATCCTGTTTACGTTGTAAGCGTTGTTGGGCTCTAAAAGAATATATTCCCCTTTCCTTGGAGTTATGGTGTAGGAATCTATTCCCGCCATTTCCGATACAATATCGCCGAATACACCGGCTGCATTAATAACCATTTTAGCCGATATTTCCCCTTTGTCGGTAACAACTGTGGTAAGGGTATCTCCTTCTTTAGTGAAGCCGGTAACGGTATGCCCCATGAAGGGTGTTACACCGTTGGTTACCGCATTAAAAAACAAAAAATTAACCACTTCCATAGGGCAAATAACCCCTGCGGTGGGAGCATAAAGAGCTGCTATTGCATCTTTGTTGAGATTCGGTTCCATTTCCCGCAGCTTTTGCCGATCCCATATCTCAAGTCCCGGGATACCTTTTTTATCACCCCTCTCTTTCTCTCTTTTTATTGTTCCAAGCTGCTTTTCGTCAAAAGCAACCACAAGGGAACCTTCTCTCTTCAGCCGTAATCCCAGCTCATTCTTCCAGTTGTCGTAGAGTTCGTTTCCCCTGACCACCAGCTGCCCCCGGAGCTGGTCGCTCCGGTCATCGTATCCGGAATGGAGAATCCCTGAGTTTGCTTTACTTGTCCCCTGGGTGGGGGTAGTATATTTCTCAATTAAGGCTATATTCAGCTTGTATTTACTCAGCTCATATGCGATTCCGGCTCCTGTAACACCCGCTCCGATTATTGCAATATCGTAGTTCATTTGAGTCCCCCCGCCAGGTTGTAACCGTTTTCATACTGCTCAAGAAAGTTAAACTTTGGTTTGAAAGCATCCCCGGTCACATAGATGTTCTCAAAATCGGGGTGTCTTTGATTATGCTCCGTCCCCGCCTGCCAGGCATCTATATCCCATTCAATCCCGATAAGATCTCTTAATTTGTGCTCCATGGAAAACTCTCCGTCAACTGCCAGAGAATCCACCGGGTAATGAGTCCTTTTGCCGGATTTTGTTTCTATTTCTATAGCACCGATATGTTCATCACCCTGGAGGCTCAGGATGGACTTGTAGTTTATACACTCTTTTTCGGAAATAGAATTCGAAAACAAAGTAACGTTGAGCCCTTTACTTTCTGCTATAAGAGCTGTTTCCAGAGCATATTCGGACTCTCCGATTATTCCGAGATTTTTCCCCGGTAAAAAGCTGTACCAGGTGAGCATTTCCGATACCTGATAGGTTGTAAAAGTTCCTGCCCCCCTATATCCGGGAAGAAGTTCTTTTCCATAGATTGACTGCAGAGCACCGGCAGCTATGATCAGTGTGCTGTACTTTATCGTGAGGTGCTCTTTCCCGTTGCTATTTACAGTGCCAATTCCGTTTTCTTTGTCCAGACCGATAAGCCTGCTGTTTGGTTTCGCATACCGGGAGTAATCATCATTTTCTAAAAGAAAATTCCGGAACTGTTTCCCTGTTATCTCTTCGGTAAACATTCGAGATGATTTCTTTACGAAGGGCATAAACGAAAGAGTATAGAGAAAGTCTTCCCTCCCTTCGAAGAGGATTACGTCAGTTTCCCCTGTGTTACGTAATCCGTTAAGGAACCCGATACCCCCGGGACCTCCTCCGATTATGCAGTACTTGTACGATTTCATATGCTGACCCGCCTGTTTTTATCCAATAAATGAACAAAAAAATACAATAATGATCAATAGTAATCTACAGAAGATCCTTAGTCAACCGTGTTACTTAAATTTATCCTTGCAAAAATTCCGCCAAACCAATAGAATTAAGTATCAGGAGGATCTTAAAAAAATGATTACACAGGTTTCTCATTTTTATGTAAGGGTTAAATCAGATCTGGAAAAGGCTTTCCGGGACTTCTTCCCTCATATGTCGTCGAATTATATTAAGATGTCAAAACTCTTTAATAAAGATAAAAAATATCCGGTTCTTGCAGTTGAAAAGGTGACGGTATTCACAAAGGACGGCGATGAAGTTGAATCGGCCCGTTTTCTTGTCCCTTCCGAGAATAATAATTTTATCTGGATTCAGTCGGAGCTTTTCGAGTTTGAAGGGTTTGTTGACGATTGTGGTGAGTAACGCTTTCCTTTCCTGGTTTTCCTGACAGGCGGAAACACTATAAAGGAAATAATTACAACAGAGGCAAATGACACGTAAAGGATTGTAAAAAAGACCGGAGGAAAGTCGTAAAAGATAATCTTCCGGATAATTCTTCCGACAAAGGAAATCCCTTCGTGAGCATTTTGTCCGGCCTCTCTGCGGAGGATCCATTCCAGTTCTGTCAGGGGACAGACCATCCCGATTAAAGCTTCCACAGCAACAAAGAAAGAAGCTGCGAGATGGGTAATCCGAAAGGGCAGGTTTCGTATCCATTTCCACTTTAAAACTCCTCCGGTAAGGATCAACACTTCTCCCAGAACGGTAAAAAGCACGTAAACGAAGTGAAACGATACAACTATATCTGCAAGGGTGCCGCTGTTCATGCTCCGTCCCCCTTATCACCCTTATCAGTCCCACCAATCAGTGCTTTGAGTACACGTTTCCGTTCTTTTTCCGGCAGATCAGCTTCTATTTTTACCGTATCCTCTTCGTAACGTTTGTTTTTTATCCTGCCTTTACGGTGGATCATTGATATAAGGTCGTATCTGTCAGCTGGAATCGAAAAAGTTTCAGTTTTTTCGCTTTCAGCAAGTATTGTGCTTATTTTATTGAAGAGAGATTCTTCCCCCATTTTTGTTTTTGCCGAAAAAAACAGAGCTTCGGGATACTCGGTTCTGACTTCTTCAATCTCCTCCTCATCCCTGCACAGATCAATTTTGCTGAACAGAAGTATCACCGGTTTCTGATCGGCTCCCAGCTCTTCCAGAACCTCTGACGTTGTTCTCATGTGGTCCCGGAATTCACGGCTTGTAATATCCACCACATGGATCAGGAAATCAGCAAGAGCAGCCTCTTCCAGAGTGGATTTGAATGCATCTACTAAATCGTGGGGGAGTTTTCTTATAAATCCTACTGTATCGGTAAGCAGAAACTCTCTTCCTTCCGGGAGTTTTATCTTCTTTGTTACCGGATCCAGGGTCGCAAAAAGCTTGTTCTCCACATAGACCTTCGAACCGCTGAGTGCGTTTAAAAGGGAGGACTTTCCTGCATTTGTATAGCCGACTACTGCCCCGTTTGGGATGGGTACGTTTCCCCGCTTTTTTCTCATGGTATCCCTGTGCTCTTTGACCCCTGCAAGTTCTTTCTTGAGATGGGCGATCTTTTTAAGGGTTATCCGCCGGTCTACCTCCAGCTGAGTTTCCCCTTCCCCCCGGGTTCCTTTTGCACCACCACGCTGTCTGGACAGGTGTGTCCATGCTCTGGTAAGCCGGGGCAGGGAGTACTCCATTCTGGCAAGAGCCACCTGAAGTACGGCCTCTTTTGTTTTAGCCCTTGAGGCAAAAATTTCGAGAATAACCTCTCTTCGGTCAATGACGCATAAACGGGTAAATCTCTCCCAGTTCCGCTGCTGAGCCGGGGTGAGATCTTCATCAAAGACGAGAACTTCCGCCTCAAGTTCTTCTGCCATAAAACGGATTTCTTCCGCTTTGCCGGACCCAATCAAATATCCGGGTTTTGGTTTTTTTATTGATACGGTAATCGTTGATACCGGTTCAAATCCTGCTGTATCTATCAGACTTGCGAGTTCCGATAGATGGGCTTCTACAGTTTCATTTCTGCTATCCGGATATTTGATAGCTATTAGTAGGGCCTTTTCTTTATTGATGTTTGCTCTGTCGTATTGAAACTTGTTGTTCATATTTTTACTATACACCCATGAAGAATCCAGATCATCCCCCGGATTGTCTTAAATGCGTCTATTTTAAAGTTACCTGGGAATATTCTTTTCCCCGGAGCTGTACTCTCTTCGGGGTCAAATCAAAAACCCTGCCCTCAATGGCGGTTTACCGGGCTACCGGCAAGCATTGTCCCTCTTTTAAAAAATCAGGGAAAATTAAAACCTGAAAGATTAAAAACTGAGGACTTCATCTTCCAGAAAAGATGCGTATTCATCCAGTTCCTTAAGGATAACCTTCTCTCTGCTTCCGACATCCCTGCTTTCCATGTTTTCTTTGATCTTCCGTTTAAAGAAATCAAAGTCGTTTATCATCTTGCCCGGAGGGGAGAGAATCCTTCCTGCACAGAAACTCTTCCATTCTTTCTTCATCTTTTCATTCATGGCCGAAGGGAAGTTTCTGCACACAAATCTCCAGAACATTTCTGCCAATCTCGGGTCATGGAAATCCGGTTTCAGCTCGGGGATCTTCTCTTCCACAGTAGCGTGAATTGTTTCAAAGGTTTTTTTATCGCTTTCCCTGAAAAAACCGCCGGAATATATCTGTAGTTCGGGGTCAGTATCAGGAACCTGAAACTTATCCTCCCTGTCGAAAACCTTAAAAAGTTTTTGGGTAAGGAGAGGTTCTTTAAGAAGGACCTCTCTGTGGGACATACACACTTCGGCATCCAGAGCCAGCCGTTCGGCAGAAGCTTTATCAAGAGTTTTAAGAGGTGCAATTACCGGGCACTTGTTTACGTGAAGTTTTACAAAGTGGAGTCTTTCATCCTTTTTTTCTTTATCAAATGGCGCAAAGGCCTTTTCCCTGATCTCTTCCACGGAGAGTTCGAGAAGCTCTGCGGGATCATACCGGAGATCATAACAGTGGACAAGGTTACTGTTACCAGGATCGGTTACCAGGGGTGCTGCAATAGTTGTACATCCCTTTTCAGAGGTAAACAGGGAGGAGGTAAACAGAAAGGGTTCCTTTTTGTGGATATTAACCAATTCTCTAACTTTGGTCTTGCCTTTATTTGCGAATATGTACTTGAATAGTCTAGGCTGCTTGTCATGGATGAGTTTTGCAAGATCAATTGTTGCCAGTACATCAGAGAGAGCATCGTGTGCGTTCTCGTGGGAAATACCGTTTGCCTTTGACAGTTCTTCGAGTCTGAAGGATGGTGTTCCGTTCTCCTTGACAACCCAATTAATTCCTTCGGGTCTGAGATCGTGAGCGGCGCGGACAAGATCAATAATATCCCACCGGGAATTTCCATGAGCCCACTCCCGTGTGTACGGATCGAAAAAATTCCGGTAGAAAAGATTCCGGATAAACTCATCGTCGAAATTAAGATTGTTGTATCCGGTAACACAGGTTCCGGGAACTGAGAACTCTTTAAGTATTTTTTTTGTAAAATTGTACTCGTTTAACCCCTTCTCAAGGGTCTCTTTCGGGGTTAATCCGGTAACCAGGCAGGCTTTAGGGTCGGGGACGTAATCGGGGGTAATCCGGTTATAGATTACCAGAGGCTCCGAGATTATCTCAAATTTATCGTTGGTACGAACCCCCGCAAACTGTGCAATTCTGTCCAGCATGGGATTCAAACCGAAAGTTTCCAGATCGTACCAGTAAAGTGTCTGTGCCATTATCCTACGATATACAAAATACTGTTTATTTGATATACTTGTCAGGCTAGATACTATACTAAATTGTAAGGAAATACAATGGGATTGAATTGTGGAATAGTAGGGTTGCCGAATGTAGGCAAGTCTACAATATTTTCTGCCATGACTTCCGCTCCGGCGGAAGCTGCGAATTATCCGTTCTGTACGATAGAACCGAATGTTGGAATAGTGAGTGTTCCGGATGAACGTCTGAACAAAATAACAGACCTTATCCCGACGAAGAAGGTGATACCTGCTGTTGTTGAGTTTGTGGATATAGCAGGTCTGGTCAAGGGCGCTTCCGGGGGAGAAGGACTGGGAAACCGGTTCCTCTCTCATATTAGAAATGTAGGTGTTATTGCTCATGTTGTGAGGTGTTTTGAAGATGAAGATGTTGTTCATGTGGATAACCGGATTGATCCTGCATCGGATATAGAGACCATAAACATTGAGCTTGCCCTGGCAGACCTTGAAACAGTGGAAAAACGGAAGGAGAAAACCGTAAAGAGCCTGCGGGCCGGTAACAAGGAGGCGGTAAAAAAATTGAATGCCGCTGTGCCTCTTCTGGATATGCTGATAGATACATTATCCGAGGGGAAAAGCGCTCGATCGATTGACTTCACTCCTGAACAGCTGGAACTGATATATGACCTTCACCTGATTACCCTTAAAAAACAGCTCTACGTATGCAATATAGATGAAGCTGCGATTGATTGTGGAAACACATATGTTGATACAGTAAAGAAGATTGCTGCCGAGGAGGGAGCAGAGGTTGTCACCATTTGCGGGAAACTCGAGGCCGAGATCGCCGCGTTGGAGTCTGAAGAGGAAAAAAAGGAGTTCATGGAGGCTTCGGGGTTGAGTGAATCGGGGATGGATACCCTTATTCATGCAGGATATCGGATGCTGGGGCTGAGGACCTTTTTTACCGCCGGGGAGGATGAAAACCGGGCCTGGACTTTCCATAATGGGGACAGAGCTCCCCAGGCTGCCGGGGTAATTCATACAGATTTTGAAAAAGGCTTTATAAAGGCGGAAGTGTATCACTGCAATGACCTTTTTGAGCTGGGATCAGAACAGAAGGTAAAGGAAGCCGGAAAGCTCCGGATTGAAGGCAAGGAGTATCTGGTGCAGGACGGTGATATAATGCATTTCAGGTTTAACGTATAGGCTAATAAGGAGAGGAGATGTTCTACAGCAGGTACGGAGATACAGGGATGGATGTTTCAGCACTTGGTTTCGGAGGGATGCGGTTTGAAAAAGAGAATGACATCGATCTTTCGGCAGAAATGCTGCTCCATGCATATAGAAGAGGTATAAACTACTTCGATACGGCTCCTTCGTATTGCAGCAGCAAATCGGAGGTAATATTCGGAGCTGCCATCAGAGAGATGAAAAAGGGGGACAGACCCTTCTATATCTCTACCAAATCCAACAAACCGAAAGGATCGGATCTTCGGAGGGATCTGGAGAATTCTTTAAAAATAATGGGTCTTGAGAGTATCGATTTTTATCATTGCTGGTATGTGCTGACTCTTGAGGACTGGGATGGAAGGAAAAAAGGGGGCGCTGTTGCAGAGATCTTGAAGGCACAGGAGGAGGGGCTTATCAAGGTCCCGGTTTTTTCAACTCATTTGCCGGGAAACGAAATTAGAACCGTCATAGAAGAGGGGTATTTCAGGGGCGTTACCCTGGGGTATTCTGCTATAAACTCCCCCTACCGTGAAGATGGTATTAAAGCAGCTGCAGAAAACAACATGGGTGTTGTTGTCATGAATCCTCTCGGGGGCGGAACGATCGTCGAAAATGAGGAAACCTTCGGTTTTCTCAAGGTTAAGTCCGGGCAATCCATTCTTGAAGGAGCTCTTCATTTTCTTATGCTTGATAACCGGATCAATGTCCGTTTGGTGGGATTCAGGAATAAAAACGATATTGATACAGCCGTTGATGCAATCGAATCTTTTCAGCCGTACACAGAGGAAGAAGTAGCTCTGATCTCTTCCCATGTGGAGAGTGACTTCAACAGCCTGTGTACTACCTGTATGTACTGCAACGTATGCCCTGTGGATATCCCTGTCTGGAAGTTTGTAGAGACGGCAAACGGGTTATACCTCAATCCTACCGAGAAACTTGGCGACCGTTTGAAATGGCACTGGGGAACACATATTGATGTCCTTGACAGGTGTACCGAGTGCAGGATGTGTGAGGATGCCTGTACTCAGCATCTCCCGATTCTCCAGCGGTTTGAAGAACTTAAAGAGCACTTGAAAACTGAAGTCTGAGATGGAAAGAGATGAACTTTACGAGATTGTAGATGCCCTGTTGAACAAGGCAACTGATGCAGATGTCGAGGTGATTATAGAAGCTCTTAAAAGACGGGGGAATGGTGCTGGAAGGGGTACTTTTCGGGGGGTGGATCCCGGAAAGTTGGCAAAGGAGTCTGCAAAGGCTCTGAGCTCTCAGATGAGCTACTCTGTAGACGGAATACGAAAGATGATTCAGAAGTTTGCCGTTGATGTCATCAGAAAGGAAGCTCCCGAGCTCAGTGAAGAGCAGATATCTCAGCTCCTGGAAGCCTGGGTTCCAGATCCGGGGAAGGGTCCTGAAAAGGCCAGCCTCCCTCCGGATGTTCTTTTAACCATGATAAAACAGTTTCTCGCCTACAGCACAGGTGCAATGTCCGCAACTGAACAGATGGAACTTGAACATCAGATTCCGGATTGGCAGCGGAAATACTGGGAAAAGATGCCATCAGGGATCCGTTCGGAAATTTCCCTGTTCCTTAAAGGAAAGATAGATGCCGATACCTGCTGGGAGAGGATTTATTCCGATCTTGAATTAGATTGATTGTATGGTTATTACCGAGGGGATAGTCTTTATGGATTTTAAGACCTTGCTGTAATCTCCCGCATGCTCCAGTTCCATGGTGAAGCTTCCTGTAAGCTTCCCCCTTTCGTCTTCTTCAAGTTTACCCTCTATAAGATGTCCTTTGTACTTTCTTACAGCACCTTCTATCTCGGAAAATAGGTCATAGGTCATCCTGGAAACAACTTTGAACTTTCTAGTAGACTTCGGGGAAACAGCTTCCCATTCCACCTCAATGCATCTGTTTGCAATGTCATTAATATTTTTAAGGTTGGGACAGTCCTTCCTGTGAACAATTATTCCCCTTCCGCGGGAGATATACCCCACAATTGCATCACCCGAGGTGGGTGTACAGCACTTCGCAATGCTGATAAGCATGTTCTTCTCATTCCCTATTTTAAAAGCAATCTTGGCTTTGTCCAGGACCTGCTTTACGAATGTACCATCCTCCGGAATCTCTTTTTCTCCCTCTTCAGGCTGCTGTTTTACCGGTTCAATAGGTGCCGATTTTTTCTTTGCAATTATATTCTTGTCTATGTACAGATTCTCGTCATGCTTGTTCAGCCAGTGTCTGATCTTGTTCCTGGCTTTGGTGGTTTGTACAAAACGGAGCCAGTTCACATGAGGAGTCGCAGTATTTGCAGTGCGTATCTCGACAACCTGCGTATTCTTCAGCGGACGGGTAAGGGGGATGATACTCCCGTCTGCAAGAGCGCCGAGGCAGTGATTCCCTATTTCGGTATGGATCTGGTATGCAAAATCAATGGCAGTGGAATTCTTTGGAAGTTCGATTATATGCCCTTCCGGGGTAAAGACATAAATTGAATCTTTAAGAAACTCTTTCCGTATATCGGAGATAAAGTCATCGGCACTGGATTTTACACCGTCCCATTTCTTTATCCTGTTCACTATCGGCAGATCCTTTCCCTTGAGTTTTCTACCGTCAAAGCCTCCGCTCTTGTAAAGCCAGTGAGCTGCAATTCCGTATTCTGCCGTATAGTGCATCTCTTCTGTCCTGATCTGAACTTCAGTAACCCTTCCCTCGAAACACATAACACTTGTATGGAGACTTTGGTACTGATTAGCCTTGGGCATGGCGATGTAGTCCTTGAAACGCCCTTCTATAGGGGGCCAGAGTTTATGTACCAGCCCAAGGACAGCGTAACACTCACTTACACTGTTGCAGATGATCCGGATTCCCAAAATATCGTAGATCTCATTGATATCCTTTTTCCTCTTTTTCATTTTCATGTAAATTGAGTAGATATGCTTTCCCCGGGTAAATACCTTTACCCGGTATCCTTCTTCTGCAGCCTCTTTTAAGATGGTCTGTTCCACCTTTTTCAGGAATTTCTCCTTTTCCAAACGCTTTTCATTGAGATAATCGCTTATGTAACTGTAGACCTGAGGATTCAGATGCTTTAATGAAAGATCTTCAAGTTCCGCCTTAAGCCAGGAGAATCCGAGCCTGTTTGCCAATGGGGCGTAAATATCAAGACACTCGGTTGCAATTGCCTTACGCTTCTTTTCGGGAAGATACTCCAGGGTGCTCATGTTGTGGAGTTTGTCAGCAAGTTTTATTATGATAACCCGGATATCCCTGGACATGGCAAGAAGCATTTTCCGGATTGTCTCAGCTTCCTGAATAGACTTGCTCTTGGCCTTCATTATGGAGATCTTTGTTACTCCCTCAACAAGAAGAGCTACCTGTTTACCGTACCGTTTTGTAATCTGGTTAAAGGCTGTGTCGGTATCTTCAAGGACATCATGGAGCAGTGCAGCTATAACGGAATCGGAATCCATCTTCATATCAACGAGGAACTCAGCTACTTTGAGGGGATGAATAAAGTACGGTTCACCGCTGGCCCGTTTCTGATCCTTATGCAGATCTTTTGCCCAGAGAGCGGCATCAATAATCCTCTCGACTTCTTTGTCAGGGAAATGATTCAGTTTCTTTTTAAAAATAGCAATCTGTGTATTCATATCAGGCCAGCGGTTTTCTCCCTACTGTTACCCTGTTTCTGCCGGTAAGGTCCATCCTTGTTTCAATATCGGTATACCCTGCTTTCTTCATCATCCTTTCAATACTATATGTCTGTTCAATGGATGATTCAAGGAGGAGATACCCTCTGGGGGTAAGATGTTCCAGGGAAGCGGGGATAATTTCCCGTATCAGATCAAGACCGTCATCGCCTCCGTCCAGGGCAAGCTGAGGTTCTGCAGGACTGGATTCCCTGATTGCCTTGACCTCTGCTGCCGGTACGTAGGGAGGATTGGAAACAATCATGTCAAATTCGCCAGTTATCTTTTCAAACAGATCACTAATTTGGGCCACCACCGGTTTTGAGAGAAGTCTGTTGCTGTTGTATCGGCACACATCAACAGCATCCGGAGAAATGTCGCTGCACGTAATGGCAAGTTCCGGAAGCGATGATTTTAACGATATCCCTATGCATCCGGACCCGGTACACATATCCAGGATTTTTTTTACCTTCGGATTCTTTCCCACTATTTCGAGAGCAGTCTCCACAAGGGTTTCGGTATCCGGCCGGGGAGAAAGCACCCTTTCATCAACGTAAAAAGTAAGCCCGAAAAACTCTTTTTTATTGGTAATATAAGCGACCGGAACATTTTTCTTTCTTTTTTCCATTGCTTCCAGGTACCGTTCCATTAGCCCGGGATCAACCGGGTCAGGGTATGAGGCAAAGAGCTTCTCTTTTGAGATATCAAGGATATGGGAAAGAATAATCGAGGCATCAAGAAAAGGGGTTTCGCTTTTTTCAAGAAGCGAAGCACCTCTGTACAGCGCCTCTCTGACAGTAATCATTTAATCTTTCAGGGCCTGTTCTCCCGCGGCTATCTTGAGACTCTCAATTATTTCAGACAAGTCTCCCTGCATAACATATTCCAGCTTGTAAAGAGTGAGATTGATTCTGTGGTCGGTTACCCTGTTCTGGGGGAAATTATACGTACGGATACGTTCGGACCGGTCTCCGGAGCCTACCTGATTTTTTCTGTTTTCTGCCCGTTCACTCTGTTTTTTGGCTTCCTCAGCTTCGTATAGCCGCGCTCTGAGTACCCTTAAAGCCTTTGCCTTGTTTTTTATCTGTGATTTCTCATCCTGACAGGTAACAACAACCCCTGTGGGAAGGTGGGTAATACGCACAGCTGAGTCGGTGGTATTTACACTCTGTCCCCCGGGGCCTGAGGACCTGAAAACATCTATCTTTAAATCTTCG
Organism: Spirochaetota bacterium; assembly: GCA_003641695.1. Taxonomy (GTDB): domain Bacteria; phylum Spirochaetota; class Spirochaetia; order B11-G9; family B11-G9; genus B11-G9. The sequence continues at coordinate 1,989 of QNBL01000020.1, read as the reverse complement.
TTCTTTATATCGATATCGGTTTCTTCTGCCTCGGGAAGAACGGCAACAGTAACTGCGGAAGTATGCACCCTGCCTCCGGATTCGGTGGTTGGTACCCGCTGTACCCGGTGCACACCGCTCTCGTACCTGAGGTTTCCGTATACATTCTTCCCTGATATGGAGAAGGAGATCTCCTTGAAGCCCCCGATTCCTATCTCGTTGGCATCCATGATCTCTATCTTCCACTTGTTCTGTTCGGCAAACTTGGTGTACATCCGGTACAGATCTGCAGCAAACAGAGCCGCTTCGTCTCCGCCGGTTCCTGCACGGATTTCCATTATGATATTCTTGCCGTCTAGGGGGTCCTTTGGTACCAGGAGCTTTTTTAACTTTTTTTCAAGGATTTCCTTTTTTTCTTCAAGTCCGGAAAGCTCCTCTTTTGCCATCTCTTTCATCTCAGGATCAGTTTCATCTTCCATCATGGACTGTGCATCTTCGATTCCGGAAAGAACATCCTTGTATTCAGAATATACAGATACTACTTCACTCAAGTGAGAATGCTCCTGCATTACCTCTTTGTATCTATTCATATCCTTCATTATGTCAGGATTGGCCAGTTCCGCCTCAAGGCTCTGGTATTTTTCCACTATGCGGTCAAGTTTATTTATCATGGAGGAAATATATCAGATTTGGCAGATGGTTTCAATCGCCAGGTCGGCTGTCTTCCGGGAAGGAGATTCCCTCCCCGATTTCCGGTTCTCTGTGCAGATGGAAAAAACCGAAGATACTCCCGCAGGCTCCCCCTGCAAGGTGTGCAAATTCTGCTATTGAATTGTTCTGGAAAGAGCTGTATACCTGCTTCGTAATATACAGTATTACGATAAGTATAAACGTAAGCGGAATGTCCCCTGATTTAGTGTTGGTAAAGGGTGCAAGCAGTATCATCATGAAGGCGGCACCGCTTGCTCCGAGGAGTCCGGTGGGGAAGAACAGAACGTTGAGTACTCCGGTAACAAGCGCAGTGGTAAGTATCATCATGAAGAACGGAGCTGATCCGTACTTTTCTTCCAGGATCGGGCCGATAAGGAGAATAATGGAAAAATTCCCCAGCAGATGAGCCCATCCGGCATGTCCGAGTATATGACTGAAAAGTCTGATGTACTCCAGAGGGGAGGCAGGGTTAAAGTACCCCTTGCCGGGTATGGAGAAAAACCGGAGAATGAGGGTCTGCCCGGTGAACTGATCCAATAAAAGAATGCACGCACTTAAAAGGGCAAAGGTAAGGGTGATCGGAGCATTGTACCGTATCTTCATGGTCTACGATTATACAGCCGGGATAGCTCCCATTGCAAGGGAAATCAACCCCGGGGCCGGTACATTGACAACGCAGGAAAATACGGGTACTATCCTAACGTTACTCTACGGGTGAGTAGCTCAGCTGGATAGAGCGCTTCCCTCCGGAGGAAGAGGCCGTGGGTTCGAATCCCGCCGCGCTCAAAGTTTTAAAAGTTTCCCTGCCCGTTTTTAATTTACGGCGATTCCCAAATCCCGGATATTAGAAGCATTGTGAGCATGGTAATTGTGTCATTAAAATAGTTGCTTTCATTTCCTTTTATTAAATCCCATCCTGAATCAAGAAACTCCTGATATTCCGGGTCAGACACGGCTCCGGCAATAAAGGAGGCTGTAAAACACATGTCAGTATCTTCTGTCAGAGGAGTTCCGTTAAGCCTGTATCCTGCTTTTACCCCTGCAGGATTATTGCCTGTAATATCAGTTATCCAGTTTTCCATTGGCTGGAGGGTTGTCTTTGGCTTTTTGCCGTTTGATGATCCGTAGAGGACGTAATCGCATGCAATCCTCCAGGGTACTCTGCAGGCATTGTAGTAATAATTCCCGTCATTCTCGTCTTCGAGGAAATTGGCCGGGGCGGGCTCCGGAGGATCATTTACTATAAAGTCAGGCATCAGACCTGTTACTGGTGAATAACTGCTGTATATTTTGATTCTT
>QNBL01000019.1 GCA_003641695.1 Spirochaetota bacterium | reverse complement strand
GGAATGTTGTAGGCTGTTTTTAACGTATATGTGATTCCTTCAGCCTTGAAATCCTGAGTATTCCGGATGTAGGGAACAAGAGAAAACTCTCTATCCGCGGGTGAAAAATTCGTATGAGTACCTGTAAAATGAAAAACCGAGTAATCCCTGTTCTCTTCGCTATAAGTGATAGCACCCCCCAGATTCTCTATTGTTTCTTTTACGAAATCTGCAATTGGATTAACCACCACGACTGCACAGAGACCTTCGGGGGAGAGAAAGGCTAACATCTTTGCAAGAAACTCTCGTAACACTGGAGCTCCTGCCTTTGCAGGAAGATTGGATACTATCAGGTCAAAGGTGTCTTCCCTCAAATTCTGAAATGCAAGTCCTGTTACTACGGGTATATTCTTCAGTCCGTTTCGTTTTGCGTTTTCTCCTGCAAAATAAACCGCAAGGGCATCCCTGTCCTGCATTGTTATGCTGTAGAGAGGAAAAGCAGTTTTTAAAGAGATGCCGAGTACACCTGTGCCGCAGCCCATGTCAAGAACCTTTGCATCTTCAGGAATCTGACGGGGAGGTTTAACCAGAGTCTTTAAAAGAAGCCTGCTTCCCCTGTCTATATCGAAACTGCTGAAAAGAGCCTGGGAAAGAAAAAAATGGAGGTTCTTTCCATTGTACCGGAAAGAAACCTCCTTGTTGGAATACTGCTGAATTATATTCAACTGTTTACCCGCTCAACATATTCCTTGGTTTCAGTGTTGACCATGATCATTTCTCCCTCTTTTATGAATATGGGAACTTTGACCTTCAGTCCGGTTTCGATGGTAACCATCTTTGTAGCCCCCTGGACTGTATCACCCTTGACTGCTTCCGGAGCATCGGTAACCTTGTACACTACCTTGTAGGGAATCTTGATATCCAGCGGCCTGTCTTCCCACATAATAACCTTGTATGTCTCTCCGTCCATCATAAGAAGTTTGTAGTCTTCAAATCCTTTCATGGGGATTTCAAACTGGTCGTATGTTTGTGTATCCATAAAATGGTAGCTTTCTTCATCAGCATAGAGATACTGACATTCCTTGTCTTCAACGGTGATATCTTCTACCTGATCCTGAGTTTTCATTGTTTCTCTGAGAACCTGCCCGGTAGACGGGCTTTTTAGTTTTAATCTGACGAATGCGGATCCCTTCCCGGGGTTTACAAACTCCCTCTCTACTACAACGAAGGGTTCCCCTTTGATTAGGATCGCAGAACCTTTTTCAAGCGCTCCTGCTCTTATCATACTCATACCTCAAAATTATTGATTATTGCGCAAGTATATCAGAGAGCGGGAATAAAATCACCCCCTCCAGACGGTCTGTACCGGTAAAGATCTGAATAAGACGGTCTACACCCAGGGCAACGCCGGAACTTTCTGGAAAACTTTTTTTAAAAATAGAGTTCAGAACAGATTCGTAATGGGGAGTAACCTCTGACGTCTGTTTTTTTATACGGTGTTCCTTCTTGAAAAGATCCGCAGCCTTTTGGGGATCTGTTTCTTCTGTATAGCAATTGGCAAGCTCCACTCCGCTGCAGTAAAGCTCCCATCTGTCTTTCCATGGAGATGAGGGGATATCTTTTGCAAGGCACCCGATCCCGGATGGGTAGTTGTATATAATCAGAGGTTTATCCGAAGGAAGGAAGGGCTCCACCTCGGTAAGGAATATTCTATTAAAAACAGACTCCCAGTTTTCATCTGCATCATTGATTCTATACCCCTTATTCCGTGCTGTTTCCCTGAATACTTCAAGGGTGAGGTTGGCAGCAAGATCAATCCCGCTTTTTTCAAAAAAAAGCTCCTCCATACTCATCCTCCTGAATGGGGGAGTCAGGTGACGGGGATCTATTTTCGGCGAAAAAATGCCGGCTTTCCCCCTATCATGGATAATTCTTTCAAACAGCTCTTCGGTGATCGGAATGTTATCAGCTGCCGATGCATTCATGGTATACCATTCGAGCATGGTAAACTCGGGATTGTGATATTTCCCTGATTGTTCATAATTCCTGAAACTCTTGGTAAGCTGGAAAATATCACCGATTCCGTCTGCAATAAGCTGCTTCATGAAAACTTCGGGGGAGGGGATCAGATACAGAGAAACCGGCTTTCTTTTTAAGCTGTGGTATTCTGTTTCAAATACCTCTATAGTGGATTCGGGTATAAGGGAGGGCGATAGCAGAGGCGTTTCAACTTCAAGATACCCTTTTTCGGTAAAAAAGTTTCTTATACTTTTATTTATCCCGCTGCGGGCTTTGATTATTTCTCTATTCATACTACTATACCTGTCACAATAGTACCGGATACAGCTTTTTTTGTATACTCCGGGTTGGTAAGAGAGGGCTTTATGGGACAGTTAAAACCAGGTGATCAGATACACGGATTTGTTCTTGAATCAATAACAGATTTGGAAGAATACAGAGGTAAGGGTTATACCTTTGAACATGGCAGGACCGGACTGCAGCTTTTTCATCTTTTTAACGATGATGAGGATAACCTTTTTTCGTTTGCATTCAAGACTCCGGTTTCTGATGATACCGGAGTGGCCCATATCCTTGAACATTCGGTTCTTTCCGGTTCCAGGAACTATCCGGTGAAAGATCCGTTTATGGCTTTGATAAAAGGAAGCATGAATACCTTTATCAATGCAATGACCTATCCTGACAAGACTATCTATCCGGCAAGCTCCCCGGTGGAAAAGGATTATTTCAACATTATGGGAGTCTATGCTGATGCAGTATTCTTTCCCCTTCTGAAGGAAGAGGTTTTCCGGCAGGAAGGTCACCGGCTGGAGTTTGACGAAGAGGGGAAACTGAAGATTACCGGTATTGTTTATAATGAAATGAAGGGAGTCTATTCCAACCATGATTCCATTGCGGCTGAATGGTCAATCCGCTCACTCTTCCCTGATACCGGGTACAGGAATAATTCCGGAGGAGATCCTGAATCCATCCCTGATTTGACCTATGATCAGTTTGTAAAATTCCACGATGATTATTACCATCCTTCAAACTGCAGGGTCTTTCTCTATGGAAATATACCTACAGAAAAGCAGCTTGAGTTCCTAAACGGGAACTATCTTGGTGCCTTTAAACGGAAAAATATTCATCCCGAGATAGAAAAACAGCCCCGATGGAAAGAGAAACGGGTTTACACAATAAAGAGCCCTCTTTCTCCTGATGAATCAGCCGTGGGGAAAAGTTCCATCCTGATAAACTGGCTGACAGAAGAGGTCTCCGATCCTGTTAATCTTCTTACCCTTGAAGTTATAAGTGAAATACTTTTGGGAAATCAGGGATCACCTCTGTACAAGGCAATAGTAGATTCAGGGTTAGGGTCGGATGTTTCCCCGGTCAGCGGTTTGGAGACCGATATAAGGGAGTTTGTATTCTCGGTAGGTCTGAGAGGGACAGACCCTGATAAACAGGAAGCCTTTGAAGATCTTGTATACGGTATCCTCCAAAAGCTCTCAGAACAGGGTATCGATAAGGATACTGCAGAAGGGGCTTTAAAACGGATTGAGTTCAGAAACCGGGAGATCCGGGGCGGAGCTCCTGCGGGTCTTAGACTCATGGACAAAACCTTACGAGGCTGGCTCCATGGGTATCCGCCGGAGCTGACTCTGGAGTTTACCAGATGGATGGAGAAGATTAAAAAGGAATTTGCCGCCGATCCCCTCTTTTTTGAAAAGTACATACGGTTACATCTTGTAGATAATCCCCACCGCTCCGTAGTGGTTGTGCAGCCGGACAAAGAATATACCCGGCAGATTGCCGGGAAGGAGGAGGAAAGGATCTCCCTGCTCCTGAAAAAACTAACACCTGCAGATCTTGATGTTATCAGGGAGCAGAACAGACGTCTTGCTGAATTCCAGAATACACCGGATACTCCTGAAGCAGTAGCCACTATTCCTCTCTTATCCCGGAGCGATCTTCCTGATGATATCTCAATTATAAAGACAGAAAAAAGGGTCCAGGAAGATATTCCTGTTTTTATTCACGATTTATATACAAACGGGATTGTATATATTGACTTCGGGTTTGATACGGGGGGGCTTTCAATAGAGGATCATATGTATCTTCCCCTTTTAGGTAAAATGATAACCTCGTCCGCTCTTCCCGGAATTCCCTATGACCGGGTGGCTCAGCTTTTTACTCTGCACACAGGGGGATTTTATTCCTTTCTTGAATCAAGTTCAAATCTCAAAGACAGAAATGAGATCAAGAATACAATCTTTTTCAGACTTAAATTTTTAAGGGAGGAACTACAGAAAGCACTGGAAATTTCCTTCGGAATGTTTGCAGATTCCCTCGTCGATGATGCCTCGAGGCTTAAGGATATTATCCTTGAAATGAAGGGAGATTTTACCGCTTCCATAGTGCCTTCGGGACATTCCTATGCGGCTCTCAGGGCTGGGAGCAAGCTGAATACTGTTCTGGCTTTTGAGGAGAAATGGCGGGGACTTGAGCAGTTTGTCTTTATTTCTTCTCTTGCAGAAAATCTTACTGATGAAAAACTTAAAAAAATTGGAGAAAAGATACGTTCTTTACGGCAGAGGATTCTTTCAAAGGATAACGTTGCTGTGAATATATCTGCATCCGGTGATGAGATAGAAAGGATTCTCCCTGAAGTTATCAGAGCCCTAAAGGATAAACTCCCGCTCCGGCTGGATTTCCCCAAAGACGGGGAGAACCCTGAACCGGGTACAGGACTGTTTGAGTCGGTTGTAATCCCGGCTTCTGTTGGTTTTGTCAGCACCTCTCTTAACGCATCATTTCTGGAGAACAGGAACCATGCAGCAGAGCTGCTCTTATCCCATATCCTTAAAACAGAGTATCTGTGGGAGACTGTCCGTATGAAGGGCGGTGCCTATGGGGCATCTGCCTCGGCCAACGGTATGGAAGGGCTTTTTACGTTCACTTCATACAGGGATCCGGGAATATCCGGGACATTGGAAAGTTACCGTGAAGGTCTTTCAATACTGGCAAAGAAAACACCCGATGATGATACTGTGGAAAAAGCTGTTATTGCGGTTGTAGGACGGGATGTCCGCCCTCTCTCCCCCGGAGAAAAAAGCATTATTGGATTCAGGAGGACGCTTTATGGAATTGACGATACTCTTCGACGACAGAAAAGGGGATGGCTCCTTGATATCCGGGGAGAGGAGTTGAGCAGGGCAGCAGAAAGACTTCTTGAAGCGATGAAGCACTCTTCAACAGTTGTTCTCGCCGGAGGGGATAGCATTCATCATGCCTCTTTAAAGGTTCCGGAGCTTGCAGACACTATTACAAAGCTTCCGGGCTGAAATACTTTTAGAAGGGAAGTTTCAAAGCGTCTGCAGCATCCTTGATTATACTGGTTCCTGAATACTTGGCAATCTCTTTCCTTATTCTGTCCTTTTGAGCGTCAAGAACTTTCTGATATTCTGAGATTTCTCCATTTATTCTTTCCCTCTTCAGATTGTCCGATTGTAATACACCCAGGGAAACTCCCCATCTATCCATGGAAGAGGAGAGCAGAGTATCGTATTCATCCCTTGCTTTTTTCTTTATCGCGGCAGAGGCTTCTTCCAGTGCAATCCTGGATACATTATCGACTATTTTATCAAGGGATGTTTTTACGGTAATGCTTATATTGCCCTTCTCTCCTTTGAAAGAGGCACGTATGGTATGCTGATCGGATTCGGATAGTACCCGGTTAAGATTTGACAGCAGCTTGTTTCCTTCGGTATTTTTTAACAGAAGATCGATAACCGTCATGTCGGTGCTTCCGGTAAAAACACCCTCTCCCAAAAGGAAAAACTCTCCATCAGCATTGTAACTGCAGGAGAACTGCTTGTTGGATATAGGGAAATTTGAAAGAGTTAAACGTATATTTGTCTCCACAGCTTCGTTTTCCGGGAAAAGCATTTCTCCTTCTATGGCTGCACTGGAGGGTGGGGCATTATATATTATATGGAAAGTGGGATTATTCTCGATTAGTTCAGGATTACTGGAAATGTTAAGAATATCCACCGTTACCTTACCGTCTGCCGTACTGAATATACCTTTTTTCAGAAGAAACCTGGGCAGCTCCTTAACCGGAAAATATACTTTACGCCCTTTCCCCCTTTCCATCTGCTTTTCTTCCGGTTTTTTCGAGGTCAGATTTTTAAGTGCCCTTTGTGCCTGAACAACCAGAGGATAATATTTACCGGTTTTTTCCTGTAAAAGGGTGGCGGTATAACCGGAAACGAAATCTTTTCCTGCCCCTGCGGGATTTGAAATAACACTGTCAAGCATGCTGTAGTCATCTTTAACAGATTCTGTTATCGCTTTTTTATCTCTTGCCGCTTCCTCCATCTTTTCCTGAAGGTATTTCCGAAGAGCGCCGCTTTGTGATGTTACTCTGCTGATCTCATGTTCGGTTTCCGAGATTTTTTTAAGTAAAGTTAATCCTTCTTCTGCACTGCTTACCTTGGACCGGCTGATTGAGCCTGAAAGCTCTTTGATGGTATCCGCTCCCTTCTGAAGGTTGTCTAGTTTTACTTTCAGCTCGGCAGAATTCTTTTCTATTTCGGTTCTCGATTTTTCTATCAAGTCAAAGGTTGCAAAATCTGAGAGATGTTCATGCACTACAGTACCGGGGTCCGGGAGAAGAGATGCAAAGTCATGGTTGATAAGCTTTGCACCAGGGGTGACAATGCCCTCCTCGGGGCCGGGGTTCTTGTTTTCCAATCCCCAGCTGACCAGGGTACCTGAAAGATCTTCCAGTATGAAACTACCCTTAAGCAGGGCCCTGGCTTCCAAATCTATAGAGATGTTGTCTATTTTAATGTTATCTGCTTTGAAACTGCCTATACTGAGGCTGAGATTGAGCAGGCTGCTTTTCAGGTTTTGTATTTTCACCTCTGTAGTAAGCATCTTGCTCAATCCTTTTTCCATGCCCGATGTAATCAGCCTGTTTTTAAAGAAAACGCTAAAAACAAGTACTCCTGCAATGATAACTGCCAGTACTATAAGTTTTCCCCTGTTAAGGATTCCCCCTCTGTTTTTCTTCATAGTCTAACCTCTTTCCCGCAGGGAATTGTATGTGCTTACTAAAGTGGAAAGCTTCCCTACTACAGGGAGTTTCATAACTGCTTTGCCGAAACGGCTGTTCTTTATCCTGTCCCGCACTTTTGCTCTGTAGAGGATAACTGCTTTTCTGAATAAAAACCAAAGGGGGAAGGCAAGGAGGAGGGAAACGGCAAAACCGCCCATTACGAGTGAATTATTGAAGGCTGTATAAGGAACAACGGGAAGGTTATAAAGCCAGGTAAAAAAGTCTTTGAAGGCATTGATATTCAAGATGTAAAAGCCTGCAGTATCAAGGAAAGGATCAATAAATCCAATAACAAGCTTGCCAAGCCCCAGGGTAACAAATGCAGTAAGTAGATTCAGTCTTGTAAAGAATCCGATAACAAACAGGGTTATCCACAACAGGTTACCCCCGGGAATAAGGGCCAGCATTACTCCGAAAGAAAATCCGGCAGCAATTTCCCCCTCATTTTTATTGGAGTTCAGTACTTTGAAAAGATCAAAAATCAACTTTAAAAACACTATTCCATCTCCTTTATGGTCTTTATGAGAAGTCGGGGATTATCAGTAAAAATTCCGTCCACTCCCATCTTGAATAATCTTCTCATATCTTCTTCTTTGTTGACCGTCCAGACGTGTATTGGTATTCCCCTTCGATGAAGTTCTTGTATCATTTTTTTTGTAACGATAGTGATATTCCCGTTTTTTTCCGGAACCTGGAATGCCTGGCCGGGCAGTTTCCCTGTAAAGCGAAGGAGCCCAAGTTTTTGCAGGACAACAACTCTCAGTGCTTCCTGCTCTGAAAAGGAGGTGGGAAGTTCCGGCAGAAGTTTCCTGAGTTTAACAAGATTCTTATGGTGAAAGCTCCCTCCAAGGATTCTGTCTGCGGCTTTATGATCTTTAATTATTCTGACAAATTCTTTGACCAGTTTTTCACTTCTGTCTTTCAGGTCTATGTTAAACCGTGTGCCGGGCAGGGACTCCAGCAGTTCTTCCAGAAGTATGAGCGAGATCCCTTTCCCTTTAAAGGGATGGGTTTTCCCGTTATCTTTAGTAAATGCAGCACCTGCATCAAACGTTTTTAGTTCTGCCCAGTCCTTTAAAGAGATCCTCTCCTTTTTGCCGGGAGTCAGTTCAATGGTATCATCGTGCCACAAAATACACCTGCCGTCTCTGGTTATATGAACATCAGTTTCTATGCAGTCAACACCGAGTACCGCTGCGTTTTTGAATGCAGGCATAGTGTTTTCAGGGAAATTCAGGGAATCACCCCGGTGGGCAAAGATCCTCGGGCTGCCGTTGAAAAATAAGTATTCCATGAATAAACAGTAGTTCTGTATCCGCCCTGAGTCAACAAATTTAAGGTGTTTTGTGAAAAAAATACCATCAAATTAATAAATTCCGCTTTACACTGAGGTTTGAATAATTATATTAAATAGAACATGAGTAAAAAAACACTTGTAATAGTCGAATCGCCGACGAAAGCCAAGACGATCAGGAAATTCCTGCCTCCGGGATATATGGTTGAAGCGAGTATCGGTCATGTCAGGGACCTTCCAACCTCCGCTGCTGATGTTCCCAGGAAGTATAAAGGGGAAAGCTGGGCACGTCTTGGGATAAATATAGAAGATAACTTCAAACCTCTGTACGTTACTCCAAAAGGAAAGGGAGCAGTAATCAGGGAGCTTAAAAAGAAACTGAAAGAAGCGGACAGGCTTCTTCTTGCAACTGATGAAGACCGTGAAGGGGAGAGTATCTCCTGGCATTTAGTTGATATTCTCAAACCAAAAGTTCCTGTTGAGCGAATGGTTTTCCATGAAATAACAAAGACAGCCATTCTGCATGCTCTGGAACATGGAAGAGATGTGGATATGAATCTTGTCTATGCCCAGGAGACCAGAAGAATTCTTGACCGGCTGTACGGGTTTACCCTTTCACCGCTGATCTGGAAAAAGATTGCCTACGGCCTTTCTGCAGGAAGGGTTCAGTCTCCGGGACTCAGGCTGATAGTGGAGAGGGAGAGAGAAAGAATAGCTTTTAGAAAATCCAGCTACTGGGATCTTTCTGCTCACTTATCTGCCGGAGAAAGAGCTTCTTCCTTCAATGCCAAACTTGAATCTGTCAAGGGGAAAAGAGTAGCCGGAGGAAAGGATTTTGATCCCGGAACAGGAAAGTTGTTAAGAGGGAAGGATGTTCTTGTTCTTGACAGGGATGATGCTGAGGAATTGCTGAATGGACTGAAAAAGGCAGAATGGAAGGTCCTTTCCATTCAGGAGAAGAAATCCCGGCAGAATCCACTTCCCCCCTTTATAACCTCAACGCTTCAACAGGAAGGGAACAGAAAACTGAGGCTTTCGGCCCGTCAGACCATGAGGGTTGCCCAGCGGTTGTATGAACAGGGGTTTATAACCTATATGAGAACCGATTCTCCTGTTCTGAGTGAAGAAGGGCTTAAAGGAGCCCGGAACAGCATTACCAGTCTGTACGGTGATGATTTCCTCAGTGAGAACCCCAGGCAATTCTCGCCCAAGGGTAAGGGTGCGCAGGAAGCTCACGAAGCCATCCGCCCTGCAGGGGAAAATTTTGTTCATCCGGAAAAAACCGGGCTGGAAGGACAGGAATTTGCTCTTTATACGCTCATTTGGAAGAGGGCTCTTGCATCACAGATGAAATCAGCACGGAAGGTCTCGACTACAGCAAAAATCAAGGCTGCGGAGAGTGTATTTACCGCTACCGGAACACGAATAGAGTTTCCGGGTTTTCTTAGGGTTTATGTGGAAGGAAAAGATGATCCGGAAGCTGCGCTGGATGACAAGGAAACATTTCTGCCGGCTATGACTGAAGGGGAGCTGCTCAATCTGCTTGGGATAGAGTCTCTTTCTCATGAGACAAAACCTCCGGCAAGATTTACCGAAGCAGCTCTGGTAAGCAGTCTTGAAAAACTGGGAATCGGCCGGCCTTCCACCTATGCATCAATAATTAATACCCTTTTTGAAAGAAAGTACATAAGAAAACAGGGTACCGCGCTTTTGCCTACTTTCACCGGGTTTGCTGTTATACAACTGCTTGAGAACCATTTTCACTATCTTATTGAGTACAGTTTTACCTCGGAAATGGAAAACGCTCTGGATGCCATATCCATGGGAAAGATTGACCGCATCGAGTATCTTAAATCTTTCTATCTTGGAAAAGACGGACTTAAGAGCAAGGTTGAGGAAAGAGAGGTCGGGATAAAGCCTGAAGATGCCAGAACAATCCACCTTTCTCATTTGGGAGTAATTGATGGAATAAAGGTTGGGAAGTACGGACCATATTTCATCTATGAGGATATCCACGCTTCGATTCCTGAAGATATTGCACCAGCAGATTTAACCAAAGAGCATATTGATGAGATCCTGGAAATGCAGAAAAACGGGCCGATTCCCATAGGGATTCACCCCGAGACTGGTGAAAACATCTACTGTCTGACCGGCAGGTACGGCCCTTACTTTCAATTGGGGGAAAAAACAGATGAGAATCCCAAACCCAAGCGAGCAAGTCTCCCTAAAGGGAAAACCCCCAGGGATGTAACTCTTGATGATGCTGTCCGTCAGCTCAGTCTTCCTAGAAATCTGGGAAACCACCCCGAAACGGGACTTCCTGTGTTTGCAAACGAGGGACGGTTCGGGCCCTATATCTCTCATAATGATGAATCCCGTTCTTTAAAAAGAGGGGATGATCTTTTTACCGTTGATCTGAAAAGGGCATTGGAAATTCTGTCTGAACCGAAGAGAGGACGGGGCGGGAATATACTGCTTAAGGATTTTGGTAAGTCCGGTCCGTCAGGGGAACCGCTTGCCGTTTACAATGGGAGATACGGACCTTATATAAAGATGGGGAAAAAGAATATCAAACTTCCCGAAGATAAGCGGGAAGAGGAAAGTATAAAGAATATGGAATTGAAAGATATCCTTGAGATAACAGAAGCGGCGCTTGCAAATTAGCGTCCGGTCTGCAATCTTTTGTTGATCCACTCTGTTATGGTATCTAGTATGGAGTCTTTTTTGTCCGAGTTCAGAATCTCATGGTAAAGTCCGGGCAGTATGATCAGCTCTTTATCTTCAGAGCTGATGTTGTCATAAATAATTCTGCTGCAGGATGGATCAACTACCCTGTCGTCTCCACCGTGAAGAATAAGAGCGGGGATGCTGATTTCTGAAAGACGTTCGGCACTGGTCAGATTTTCAACTCTCAACAACTCTCTGCCCATTCTTGCCCGGACTTTCCCCGTATAAGTAAGAGGATCGTTAAGATAGTTTTCTATCACATCTTTATTTCTGGAGATTCCCTCAATATCAAATTCCACAACAGGGAGAGCAGGGAATAGAGCTGCAAGGATTTTTGACAAGGCTTTCATTACTGGCGGTACATCAGTGGTAACCCTTATTCCCGGACCTGAAAGAATTATCCCTTTGAGTGCATCGGGATGGGTTATGGCAAAATGGGCACCTATGGCACCTCCCATGCTGTGTCCAAGTAAAAATATATTGTTTTTTTCCTTGTTTTTGGCAATGGTATACAGTTTGTATAGGTCGGTTGTAAATACCTCAAATTTCGGGACATCCGCCTTTGTCCCATCGGACTTTCCGTGTCCGTAGTGATCAGGAGCATAGACGGCAAAACCCTGCCGGACAAGATATTCGGCCGTATAGGTATATCGTCCCGAATGCTCTGCGTATCCGTGTGCAATTATGATGGTAGCTCTGGGTTTTTCTTCCGGATGCCATGTCTGGAAAAAGATTTTTCTTCCGTTATCGTGATTGATGAATGATGAAAAACGCTTCATTTTTTATTCTCCACTTTGTTCTCATACATATTCATATCTGCAATTCTTAGAATCTCTTTGTAGGATTCACCGTCTTCGGGGAATCCTGCAATACCGAAACTGTATTTTATGCGGTAATCAGTTCCCTCCAGGGTGACCGGGGTAGCTGCCAGATCGTCTATAATGTTTTGGATACGCACCTTTAACCCTTCACGGTCGCAGTCATGAAACAGGGCAATGAACTCATCTCCGCCGTATCTGGCGAAAATATCGCTTCCTCGTATGGAGTTACTTACTGTTTCGGCAAAGGTTTTTAGCACAAGATCCCCCGATTCATGTCCGTAGGTGTCATTTATACTCTTAAAACCGTCCAGGTCAAACAGTAACAGATAGATTTTTCTGTTGTTTCGGTGAGCATCCTCAAAAACAAGTTTGGCAATGTCTTCAAAGAAATGACGGTTATGAACCCCTGTCAGGCTGTCGAATCGGGAAAGGTACAGGGCTTTGTTTATAAGGATACTATTTTGAAGCACAATCCCCATCTCGCTGGAAAAATACTCCATGAGCTGAATATCATCGGCCATAAAACCATTTTTGTTTTTACTCTGAAGGCTTACAATGCCGTATAGATTTCCCTCTATACTAATAGGTGCAGTGAGAACTGATGGATAGTTGTAGCTCCCTGTTTTTTCCATTATTTTTATCTCTTCAGGGGTATGATATTTCTTGTCTATTTCTTTTTTATTTCTGATTATAACCGGTTTCTGATTTTGAAGTTTATTTAGCTGAAACAGAAACGTATTCTTAAGGGTGAATTCAAATGTATCTGATTGTTCAAAATAGAAGCCAGAATATGCTGCCAGTCTTAGTTTTTCCTGATCATCCTCTATTTGAAAAATGAGACCGGCATCACAGTCGTCAATTACCTCGATAGCTGCAGACAGAAGATGCTGGAGCAAGGAGTCAGTATTTTCACCGGCAACAATCCGTTTGTTTAACGCTATAATAGCATCTCGCAGTTTTTTACTTTTATCTATGTAATCCCGGTCCCTGAGTGCAGCCTTCAGAATCGTCTGCTGATTCAACATAAGACGGTTTGAAAACTTGATAAGTTTCTTGATATCAAAAGAAGTAATAGAGGTGATATTCCCAATAATCTCCATATCTTCCTGAGTGAGTGTTGCATCCATGTTTCCGGCTTGTGTCATTGTATGCTTAAGGAAGGTAAGTGAACTGCGTACCTTCCTCCATAGGTGACTAATATACATAAAAGAGGCTGCAAAGAGGAACAGGAGTTGAAAAGTCAGGGCAAATTGATCCATGAAAATTTCTGAGACAACAAGCATAGCAGCTATTGTAAACAAAAAAATCATGAACGAAAAAAACAGATTACTTCTAAACACGATTTATTATGTAGTCTATGAGGGGAAAGAGTCAATCCATTAAGCAAAAAAAACCGGAATCAAAAGATTCCGGTTTCGGGAGTGACGGGGATCGAACCCGCGATCTCCGGCTTGACAGGCCGGCGCGATAACCAACTTCGCCACACCCCCCTTTTGTGTTTTGACAAAATGCACTATTCTGGAGATTTTGTCAAGAGGTTTTGGCAAGAATGATCTCCCTTCCATTTTTGATGGCGAGGATCTTTAAAGGGAAGTTTTCGGCGAGAAACAGGAAGGATTTTTCACTGTAAAAAGTGATATGGGTACAGTCCTGTCTATACCACCAATTACTGAAAACATCCTGGTTTTCATTATGCAGAAGGGTTCGTATGATCACTATGCCATCTGTATCAAGGACGGAAAGGATCTCCTTCAAAGCAGTCAGCGGATCCTGCAGATGTTCAAATACTTCCACAGAAACAACTGAGTCAAAGTGTTTCGTTTTCCACCTCCTGTCCGCATGGAAATAGGGATCGTAAGGGGTAACCCGGTAGTCTTTTTTTTTCAGAAGCGCGGTCAGTACAGGGGCAGGTCCGCAGCCGTAATCAAGGATACTGCTGCCCTTTCCAACATAAGGGGTTACGGCAGAGGCAATAAAATCCGTTAAATACTTGACATAACCGCTGTTTCCAAAGGTATTATTATGCTTGAGATAACGCTCTTTCTCTTTTAAAGGATCAGGGAAAAACCGGGGAAGAGCCTGGACAAGACCGCATCTGCCGCAGTAGCGGTATTCCAAAGTTCCGGCTGCCCAGGTTTCCGTTATTTCGTTATGACAGAGACTGCATCCCATTTACAAAGACCGGACAAGTCCCATCACAAGGCCGATAAATCCCCCGAAGACACCGCCCCACACTACCAGCCAGCCCAGGTGTTTCCGGATCATGTCCTGGATTATCTTTTTAACCATCTGGGGGGTGAGTTCATCCAGCCTTTTGTCGATAATCCCCTCTACCTGGGACTCGATCTTTTCCGTTATGCTTCCTGCTTCCAGGGATTTGGCAACAGCCGTTCTAAAACCCGGTTTGGAGGTTTCCTCTTTTACAAAATCTTTAAGCCGTTCCTTGAAAGACTGGCGGAAACCCTCCAGTACCGATGCCCCTCCAAACATTCCCAGCATGCCTCCGAACTGAGACTCCATGATGATTTTAATCAGGGTGTCAAAAGCACCGTCAAAATCAACTTCTTCCAAAGCACCGTCTATCCTGATTTCGGGAAGCATGTTGCTTTCCGGATCTGCAAAGAACTTCTCCAGATTCTCTTTGGTAAAGAACTCCGTCATTATCAGGCTGCGGATTCCTGCTTTAAACTCCTCAAAATGCAGCGGTACAACCCCGGAGCCGTACAGCAGCGGCACCTTTTCGAAAAGCATATAGACGGCAAGCCAGTTTGTAACTGCTCCGGAAAGAGCAAAGAAACCCACCGAAAGAATGAGATCTCTACCCCAGGGTGAAATGTATCCGATTATTATTATGAATGCTGCGATGCCATTTGTTGCAAGACTCTTATTCATTAAATTTCTCCTGTCAGAAAGCAGATATTGCTTTCAATCCTGCTTTTTCTACTATACCAAGTCCATGGTCAATATCCTCAACCCTGAAGATGATAACAGCATCACCTTCTTCATTTATCAGAGAGGAGTACAGGTACTCTATATTTACCCCCTCCTTGTTAAAGATATCCATAATCTTCATGAGACCGCCGGGTTTGTCGTTTACAAGGACCCCTATCACCTCGGTAATCTTTGCGGTAAACCCCGCTTTTTTTAGAAGTTCCATGGTTTTCTCGGGTGTATCCACAATTAGTCTCAGTATACCGAAGTCCGCTGTATCTGCAATCGAGATCGCCCTTAAGTTTATATTGCCTGTACCTAGTACCCTGGTCACCTCTGCTAATCTTCCCGTTGTATTTTCAAGAAAGACTGAAATCTGTTTAACCTTCATTCTACGCTTCTCCTTTAATGTCTCGTTTGTCAATAACCCGTTTTGCTTTACCCATGCTCCGTTCTATGGATTTTGGTTCCACCAGCTTGATATCCAATGAAATACCGAGAGCCTGTTTCATCTCCTCATGAATCATATCCCTGATCTTTTCCAGGTTTTTTGTTTCGTCTGAAAAGAAGCTCTCCTCTACCTCCACATGGAGTTCCACATGGTCGAGGCTGCTTGTGCTCCGGTCAATAACAATCTGATAGTGTGGTTCGGTTTCCTCGATCCTCATAAGAACATTTTCTATCTGGGACGGGAATACGTTTACACCCCTTAATATCATCATGTCATCGTTTCTTCCAAGCAGCCTGTGCATTTTGACTGTTGATCTGCCGCAGGAACAGTTATCCCTGAAGAGCCAGGTTATGTCCCGTGTCCGGTACCTGATTATGGGTGTTCCTTCTCTGGAGAGGGTCGTAAATACCAGTTCCCCTTTTTCCCCCTCCGGAAGAACTTCTCCTGTTTCAGGATTGATAATCTCAGGATAGAAATAATCTTCATTTATGTGAAGACCGTTCTGGGCTTCACATTCGCAGGAAACCCCGGGACCAATAATTTCGGTAAGGCCATAGATGTCATAGGCTTTCAGATTGAGCTTTTTTTCAATCTCAATTCTCATGTTATCCGACCATGGTTCCGCTCCGAAGATTCCGGCTCTCAGATTAAATTCCCTGAAATCCATCCCCATCTCCTTTGCCACTTCTGCCATAAACAGCGAGTAGGAAGGGGTGCAGGTAAGGATAGTGGATTTAAAGTCTTTCATAAAGTTAAGCTGACGTTTGGTGTTGCCCGAGGAGATGGGCAGAACTGAGGCTCCGATTGCTTCGGCTCCGTAGTGAACTCCAAGACCTCCGGTAAACATACCGTATCCGTAGGCATTCTGAACAACGTCATGCTCATCTCCACCGGCCATGGCAAGACATCTGCCCATGACCTCTTTCCACAGTGTCCGGTCGTTTTCCGTGTAACCGGCTACAACAGGTGTCCCTGTTGTTCCTGAAGAGGTATGAATCTCTTTGAGAGCTTCAGGATCGCAGGCAAGAAGCCCGTAGGGGTAGGTTTCTCTCATCTCATCCTTTGTTGTAAAGGGGAGCTTTGAGATATCCTTAAGAGTTTTAATGTCGGAGGGTTTCACCCCAGCCGCGTCAAATTTCTTTTTATAGAATTCCACGTTGCTGTAAACGTAAGTTACCAGATCCTTCAGTTTTTTTAACTGAAGGGCCTGCATCTCTTCTCTGCTCATTGTCTCAATTTCTTTGTTAAATATCATAACTATTTCCCCCTTTCATCGATTACCCTGACTGCTTTACCCTGCTGAACCGGAAGTACCCCCGGTTCGTGGAGTTCAACAACAGGATTTATTGTAATTGACGCTCTTAAGTTATCTACAATCCGCATCTTGAGAGCGTTCATATCTCTGGCATCGTCGGAAAATATTGAAGGACCGACTTCTGTCTGTACGATCAGTTTATCAAGCACCCCGTCCTTCCGGACAATTATTCTATAGTTTGTGCCGATTTCAGCCATTCTCATAATGACTTCTTCGATCTGTGAAGGAAACACGTTTACCCCGTTTATTATGAGCATGTCATCAGTCCGCCCGATAATCCTGTTTATCCTTCTGGATGTTCTTCCGCAGGCGCACTTACCGGGAATAACCGAGGTAAGGTCCCGTGTTCTGTATCTGAGGATAGGAGTGGCGGTCCGTATCAGTATTGAAAGAACAAGTTCCCCGGTTTCTCCGTCCGGCAGAGGCGTAAGGGTATCTCTGTCTACAATTTCGAGATAGTAGGAATCTTCCCAGAGGTGCATTCCTTTTTTCTCACTGCACTCAAATGCAACACTGGGGCCGTTCATCTCCGAAAGGCCGTAGGAATTGTATGTATCTATTTTAAAAAGCTCTTCAATCTTTTGACGGATCTCCTCGGAGTGAGGTTCGGCACCAACCAGGGCTTTTTTTAAGCTGAAGTCATTCAGGGAAAACCCCAGCTCTTCAATCTTTGAATACATATGCAGCATGTAACTGGGAGTAGCGTGAACAACCGTGGTTCCGAAGTCCTTCATCATTTGAAACTGCCGTTTCGTGTTACCGCTGGAAGCAGGGATTACCATCATCCCGAGTTTTTCGGCTCCATAATGGAGTCCCAGCCCCCCGGTAAAGAGTCCGTAGGTCATCATGTTCTGAAAAACGTCACCCTTCCCGCAGCCGACAGCCACCAGAGACCGGGCGGTAAGCTCCGTCCAGCGGTCAAGATCATGCTGGCTTTGGTAGATCACTGTGGGTATCCCCGTTGTCCCGCTGGATGCGTGCATTCTGACTACTTCGTCCCGGTCCACGGCAAGAAGCCCGTAGGGATAAGCTGCTCTGAGATCCTCTTTTGTAGTAAAGGGAATTTTCTGAATGTCCTTAAGGCTTTTAAG
>QNBL01000018.1 GCA_003641695.1 Spirochaetota bacterium | reverse complement strand
TGCGGTCAGACTTCGGGCACAGGCAAAACCGGTAATTGATAACTGGCTTAATGAAAATAAAAAAAGTGACGGCTACTTACCGGAGGAAGCATCTCTGTTGGCAGTTGATCTTACCTCACGGGATACAGCAGCACTGGTAATGGATAAAAAGGGGCATATTCTTGCAGGGGGAAGGAGATTACGTACTGAACCGCTCCCGGTCTTACCGGATCAGTCTTACTACAGTAAAAGTCTTTCCGGTGAAAATGATATTACATATATTACAAAAGAAGGGAATGAAACATTTCTCGTAGCTCTTATACCGCTGAGGGAAACTCCTGACAGTCCCAAAGTTTTAGGTGTTGTTCAATTGAGCACATCTCTTTCCCCTCTTGATGAAATCCTTACCAGACAGAAAACAATACTTACCCTCGGAATTCTGATAATAATAACCGCTGGTGCGATGCTCGGATTCTGGATAACTTCTGTTTCTTTAAAAGAATTATCCGGTATGGTTGAAACATGCAATCAGATCGCTGCCGGTAACTTGAGTAAACGCATACATCTTCCCAGAAGAAAAGACGAAATCGGACAGTTAGCGGATGCTTTTGATAATATGATTAAACGTATAGAAGAACTCTTTGAGGTGCAGACCCGCTTTGTTGCAAATGCCGCTCATGAACTCAGGACACCTCTGTCAGCACTTCAAGGTTCTCTGGAAGTATTAATGCGGGGAGCTCAGGATGATCCGCAGTCTTTTCTGCGACTTACCCAGGGAATGTACAGAGAAGTAACAAGACTCACAAGAATGTGTGAACAACTTCTGGATTTAACGCGTATAAGAAAACCAACAGATATTCATAAGAAAAGAATAAGTGTAGAAAGTCTTTTTGAAGAATTTCTACAATATGCGGAAATAATGGCTGAAGGAAGAAAAATAGTTAGTAACGGCAGCTCCAATCTTTTTTTCCCTGGAGACTCCGATTCTCTCAAGCAGATATTATTTAATCTGACTGATAATGCAGTTCAGCATACAGAACAAAACGGAATTATAACATTCACCTGGGAATTATCCGGATCTGATATTATCATCAGTGTTTCTGATAACGGCTGTGGGATATCACCTGAAGATCTTCCCCATATATTTGAACCTTTCTACAGAGGGGACCCTTCCAGATCAAGAAAATCGGGAGGAACCGGACTGGGGCTGGCAATTGTAAAAAATCTTGTAGAAGCTAACGGCGGACATATAGAAGCAGAGAGTATAGTAAATAAAAAAACAGTAATTACTCTTTCGTTTCCTTACGTCTAATCTTAATAAAAACTTAATAATTTCTTTAACACTTCTTCATAAGCTGATTGTATATTCTAAAGATGAGTATATGAGAATAATAACAGATCTTAAGTTTACAGATGGAAAAGAAAAAGAACTTGATGAATATAGAAATCTTTAGAAAGTGAAGGATTTAACAATGAACAGCAGAAATGCAGATTTTGATAGTGGAAAACAGGACTCCGGTTCCAGGCGGAAAAGACCGGAATCTCGGGACGGTTTCCCGCCTGTGCCGATACATCCTGCAGCCGGTCTTCCGCATCAAGCAGAAGGAGGCCCCCCTCCTCCTCCGCACGGTCATCCCCCGCTGCAGGATGAGAAGCTTCGTGCACGCTTTGAACTGGATAGCGCATACCGGGATCTTCGAAAAGGGGAGTTGATTGTTCAGCAGATAGAAACGTATCTGCCGGATAGCCAGGAAGCAGTATTCGGGAGACAGCTGCTGGATATAGCTGCTTCAATATATCAGTCCGCGTATAAGAATTTTCAAAATAATTTTTTTTTTAAAGCGTCAGAGTATTCTGTGTCTGTAAAAGATCTGATGCGGGGGATAGATAAGTTTTACCATACTGCCGGTCCGTACCCGATCTATCCTGATGCAGAGGAAAACAAGATATAAGAGAGGAGAATAATGAAGAAAAAAAAGATGATCATTTTAATGTTGGTTTTCTCAATAGTTGGTTTTTCTGTTACAGCAGAAATATCTGTAAAAGACCAGGTCAGACCGCCTCCGGGAGTAATGTCCCCCGGTCCGGCTGTACCACCTCCGGGTGCTGCATTTACCGGCGGATATTCGGCGGTGTACAGTGCTGATATTACACCGGAGAAGATACAGCAGGTGTTGTCGACAGTAAAAGAAGTGAGACAATACTTGAAGTCCGGGAAAATCTGGATTCTAAAAGGACCTGGAGGTGAACTGGAGATCAAGGGAGGTATTATGTACCAGGGTGCTGTTGTTTCCGTTATTGAATTCAGCGCTGTAAACGGTTCTGTCCTGCCGGCAGAGTACAGACCTGTTGTTTATCAGGAAAATGTCTCTCTGGAAACAATCAGAGATCAATTTGATAAAATTGTAAATAATATGCAGATTCTCGAAGGAGTATGGTTTAGTCAGCCGGAAGCATGCTGGATTGTTCCTATTGCTTACCGGGGAGAGGTCATTGCTTCTTTAAAAATATACTATGACGGTATACACGTTATTCCGGATTATAATGCATCGAGAGAGATGGCATTTTACGGGTCATAGGAAAGGTCAGTATGCTTAAAGAACGGAAAAATATTGATTTCTTTTTTTGTATTTCTATTATTGTACTTGTTCTTTTTTCAGGATTCTATCCATCTAAAATAAGATACTATCCTGCCTATATAGACTGGGAAACAATAAGTCTTCTCACGGGGCTCTTTATAATAACAACCGGATTAAAGATGAGCAATTTTTTCTATTCCGTTTCCAAAAGAATGGTAAAGAGGGTACGGTATGAGAGTACCCTCGCTTTTTTACTTGTCTCTATATCTGCTGTTTTTTCCATGTTTCTTACAAACGATATAAGTATTCTTATTGTTGTACCACTTACCTTGAGTCTCTCAGAAATAATTAAGAATGATACAGGAAAATTGATAATACTGGAAATAATTGCAGTTAATGTTGGCTCTCTTCTGTCTCCCATAGGTAACCCTCAAAATATCTATATCTGGCATAAATGGCATGTTCCTTTTTTTGAATTTATTCTAAAAATGTTTCCTCTTTTTGCTGCTTTATTTCTACTTCTTTTTATCTTCACTTTTGTAATGTCAAAAAAAACTTCACTTTTCTTCCGCGCTGTAAATAATAATGTAGAGACAGATAGAAAACTTCTTTTTCTTTCCATTTTTTCTTTTATTGTATTTATTGTTTCTGAAGAACTGCATGCAGCTTTGTATGTACTGCCGGTGATTTTTTTGGTCTATCTTATCTTTTTTAGAGAGGTTTTGAAAAAAACGAATTGGTCTTTGGTTATTTTATTTGCTGTTCTGTTTATAGACATTCATATGCTTTCTGACTTATCTTTAATCGACAAACTGCTGTGTTCCTTTAAATTGAACAATGTGTACAACCTGTATTCTTCAGGAATTCTGTTGTCACAGATGATAAGTAATGTACCTGCAACATTGCTTCTTGCGGATTATAACGTAAACTGGATGGTGCTCGCATACGCAGTAAATATCGGGGGGAGTGGTATTGTTACCGGTTCCCTGGCCAACCTGATAGCTCTGCGACTTGTCGATTCAAAAAATATATTTATGCGGTTTCATAAATATTCTTTTATCTATCTGTTATTATCTGCAGGTATCGGAATATTTCTGCTGTCATGTATGCCATCAACCTATGCATAAAGCACCATTTCATGAAAACATCCACAAAATGGACATCTGTTTGTTCTTTCTCCTCTAAAAAAGGGCAAGAAGTTTGTTTAGTCTCCTAAAAACAAACCGTTCCTTCAAAATACTGTACTGTTTAGGTACTTACCGTGAACTTCTGCACATTTTTATCAAGAATGAGAATGCTTTCTTTATTTCTGACAGAAACTTCCTGAAGCATATCAAGAGCAACAAGAAGTTCGTTTCCGCCTATCTTTTGTTCGTTGGATGCGTTGAGAATTTCCAGAGAAAGGTTTTCCAGCTCCCGTATTGCTTTCATAAGGTCCTTGCTTGAAATATCCTCTTTATCAGTCGTCTCCTTAATTTTCCGGGTCAGTTCGACCAGATCGTTCATGGTATATTTTACTTCTTTTGAAGCAGTACTCTGCTCAGCCATGGCATTTGCAATGGTTATAATTATTTCAACAGTATCTTGTATGTTTGAAAGAATATTTTTAAAGGCATCCCCCACTTCGTTGGAAAGATCGGTTCCGCTGTTGATATAGGCCATGGTTTCCTCCATCTGGTGTTTAATAAGATTTGCCTCCTCAGCCGAGCTTTCGGCAAGTTTATTAATCTCTTCGGCGACTACGGCAAATCCTCTACCTGCGTCACCGGCATGAGCCGCTTCAATTGATGCGTTCATGGAAAGCAGATTTGTAGTGGAGGCAATTTTTCTGATACCGGAAACTGATTCCTGAATGCGTTCGGCTGCAGTGCTGATATCCTCCATTGCTTTTATCACTGCCTTTACCTTTTCCCAACCGGAATTTGCCGTAGAGGAAAGTTCTGTTCCCAGAGTTTTTGCCTTTTCCGTACTTTTTGTAACTTCACCGATGGAAACGCTCATCTCTTCGACACTGGCAGAACTATGCTCAATTGCTCCTGTCTGTTCTTCAATAAGATTTACAATGGTTTTAGTTCCTTCTCGTTGTTCTTCCACGATAGTAACATTCTTCTGAATAACCACTTTTTCCTTTTCTAGGGATTTGTTCACACTGTCTATGGAAGCTACCATCTGCCGGACTGCAGAGACAGACTCCTCCACTGCAGCACTAAGGTCATTGTTCGTATTATCTACATTTCTGGAAGTCTTTTTTATTTCTCCCAGAAGGGTGTCAAACTCCTCTGCCATGGCATCGAGGGCATGGGAGAGCTTACTTATTTCTGTATTTCCCTTTAAAGATGATCGTACGGTAAGATCACGGTTTTCAAGGGCATGCATTACTAATAGCAGCTTTATTATTGGTGTCAAACTCGCCCGGATAATAATGATCATGATTACACCCATGAATACAAGAGCGCCCAGAATTGCAAGAATCAACTTCTTGGCTTGTTTTAAAGCTTTGTTGGATTCCTCAGTATACGAAAGCACCACTTTATGAACGGTGTTTTTTAATGCAATAGCTTTAGCCACTTGAATTGTATCCAAGCATTGCATCTTTTTGGACAAAGAGATTTTGTTGTCCATAATGTCCTTTAGCCCCTGGCTAAAGATGCTCCACTTTGTTTCCCACCCTTGTATCAATTGGAGAGTCTCGGGATTTGTGGTTTCTAACAGACCCAGTTCTTTGTCACCCCTTTTTAATCCTTCAAGAATTTTAGTGTATGTAGTATATTCCTGCGAAAGCTGCTTATGAAGTTCTGCAGCTATCTGTGTATTTTCCTCTGAAAGTGCAGAAACATAGGAAGAGCCGAGATAACCGAGAAGAATGGTTCTCATTCGTTCACTGCCGGAATAATTTATAGCGTTTGCAAGACCGTCCATGGAGGCAAAAGAGCGAAAGATAAGTATGAGAAGAATAAAAAAAACAAATAGTGATAAAACTGTTATCCCTAATATACGGCGTAAAATGACTAGTTTTACCTGGGGGATATCATTCAAACTGTGTGTTTTCTGTTTCATAAAGGGCTCCTGCATCAAAATGTTCTTTATCTTATCCTAAAATACTCTTTGTGAAAAGTGGATAATTTCAAACCATTTCTTCCTCTTCTGAGGCATAAAGCCCAGATCTTCCATCACAGCAGCTATACATTTTACTGGAAAATCCAAAGGGATATGGTATAATCATGCTCAATTGTCACCCAAATACCAGCTGATAGTGTAAAAGTAAACGTTTATTGGCTGGAAGGGTGCATCCCGGATATCTGCAGCCCAAATGTTGGAGGGAGTAATGAACACACTAGAATACGACCGGTTTGGGCCCTGTATAGTAGAAATTTCCGAAGAAGACCCCTTCCCTCCTCTATTTCTCCCCTACTTAAAGGGTGATGAATCTTCTCTTTTCAGTATAAAAATTCCCCGGAGAGAAGAGCGCCGCAACCTTGAACCCGGAATGAATTTGTATGACTATGTGCTCTCTTTTGTATAAAACTGAACTGGAGGTTCTTAAACGCATTGGTGATACCGTTCAGAGAACAAGAGCTTCGTATTCAGATATTGCTGTTATACGTAATCATGAAAACCTATTGGACGGCAGCCTGTATCTTTACTTTGCAGATCAAACATACAAAATCCCGTACAATACAGTTTCAAGTAAACTGATACATAAGTTTATTACGTTAATACGGAATAAATACATCTCTTTCAATTTTAATGCTAAAAAGGTTCCTGAGTACTCCGGGGATATTTCAGATACACAACATGGTGAGGTAAGTTACTATTTTAAGAACTTACTCCCCCAGCTCCTGCAAGAAGATACGGGAATGCATCTCGGCGCAGTGCAGGGAGAGGTTCCAATGGGGGAGAGAGAAACCCGTTTATTAAGAAAACTGCTGTACAAGGCCAGTGATAAGCGGCTGTTGGAATCAATACATCTGACAAATGGAAAAGAAATTGTAATCATGAACAGGGGAAGACTCTGGGGATACCGATGGCAGACTCAATACGGGAAAGAAATCTTTTATCTTCCTCTTGAAAAAATAGAAGGTTTCGAATGCCGGAATTTGGAATCAGAGGACACGGTAATGTCATGTACTTTTACTATGACCGGGTCAAAGCATACCTTTTTATTTTTGGTTGGGAATCCTGATCTTTCTTTTTATAAAAACTTTCCGTAATTGCATAACACGAAAGGCTTGTCCCCAGGATACAAATCGACAAGATAGGGGAAATCATCGGTATACCGTATTTTCAAAGCTATTTACTAATCGCCATTACGCTTTTTTCTCCCCTGAATAACTCAATAATACTTTTGTTTACTGAAAGGTTCAAAGATTTTCCTGAAAGGAGTAAAAAGGTAATGAAATCTTGTTCGAGAGTAATTTCCAGCTGCATCTTTTTATACTGAATCCTGAAAGAAATTTGTTCTATCTCCAACGGCAGATGTGGTGAAAAATGCAGAAGATTGTCACCCACCCTCATGCCTGCAAAACCGTACACCACCAATATCCAGCTCCCCCCCATAGAAGCAGTATGAATCCCGTCCTTCACATTGCCATTAACATCATCATAATCCATGGTTAAGGTTTTAAGGAAATACTCATACCCCTTTTGCACATATCCCAGCTCCAGTGCAATGACTCCCTGAATTGCTGCAGAGAGGGAACTGTCCCCGGTCGTTATTTTTTCATAGTAGTCAAAGGATCTTTTTTTCTTCTCAAAAGAAATTTTATTCCACTGCAGGAATAGAGCCATGACAACATCAGCCTGTTTTAACACTTGAAAGCGGTATATTGTCAGAGGATGAAAATGAAGGAGAAGCGGGAATTTATCTGAAGGGGTATTCTTAATATCCCATACCGGTCTATCAAGAAATGAATCATCCTGCGGGAAAATACCATATTCCTCGTTAAAGGGCAGATACATTTTTTGTGCTGCTGTTTCCCAGTGAGCACGTTCATCTTTTTGTATCTTCAGGGATTTTGTAATATCCATAAAAGACGAATAATCGTTTTTTTTCAGCCAGTCATACCATTTTACCGCAGCTTGGAAATTATCTTTAGCCATTATGTTCGTATAAAAATTATTATTAACCAGTGCAGAATACTCATCCGGCCCGGTAACCTCATGTATGCAAAAGGCTCCGTTTTTAGAGGGAATAAAATTCCCGAGATCATACCAGAAACGGGCTGTTTCCACTAAAATTTCAAAACCTGCAGTAACAAGAAAATCCAGATCATCCGTCGATTCAAGGTATCTGTTTATGCTATACGCAATATCCGCATTAATATGGTACTGGGCAGTTCCTGCGGGGAAATAAGCAGAAGCCTCCCGCCCATTAATCGTTCTCCAGGGGAATAGTGCCCCTTTATGAGAAAGTTCCTGCGCTCTCTCCCGGGCCTTATCCAGGATTGAATACCGGTATAGAAGCAAGGACCGGGCGATCTCCGGTGAAGTGAACTGAAAAAAAGGAACTACGTATATTTCTGAATCCCAGAAATAGTGCCCATCGTACCCGTCTCCTGAAAGTCCTTTTGCTGCCACACTCGTTTTCCCGTTTTTACCTGAGGACTGTACAAGATGAAAGAGATTCAAACGCAGCACCTTTTGAAGTTCTTCATTTCGCGGCAACTTGACATCACTCTTTTCCCAAAATTTTCTCAGATAACGGATTTGTTCCATTTTTAAATAGTCAACACCTTGTTCACCGGCAGAGGCAAGGTCAGCTCTGCATAGAGCAATGGCAGTATCACTATTATCCCCCTGGCGGTAGGAAAGAAATTTTACCAACACAATATCTTCTTCAGGATCCGTAAAATCAAAGACAAAAGAACTCCCTCCTTCTTTTTGGCGGTACTCTGCTGCCGTATATTCACCGGAAAGAAGCAGATGATCCATTCCCGCTGCAAGAACCAGATTACTGCGTTTTGTTTTATATCCGCAAACATCCATTAAACCATCCCTGAAACTTTTAATTTTTTTCAGGCTGTCAGCTCCTGACAGAGATCCGGCGCGGGGATCCTTGTGCAGCGGGTCCTGACTCTGCTTTTGAGTTTCCAGAGACGATACCACCCGGAGCGAATTAATGTTTCCATCAAATTTGAAACGCAGAATCTGGACTGCCATTGAGGGCACAACAAATGAAACCATCCGTGTTATGGATACTGTTATAACAAGTCCATTGCGAACCTTCCATTTGAAGGTCCGTATCATATGACCCTCTTTCATATTTAATATCCGGCTATGATCTGTACCATCAGCTGTTGAAAATTGTTTCCCCTCTGCATAGAACTCAAATAATTTTCCTTCAGGAAGAGGAATGATCTTTTGATTTTCCTCCGGGTATCCATATGCCCATTCCCCATACTGGATTGGTTCCGTCTCATAAAAACCGTTTATATAGGTTCCTTTTCTGTAGGTACTTTCCCTTTCTTCCAAATTCCCGCGCAACCCCAGGTTTCCATTTCCTAATGAAAAAAGGGATTCGTACTTTCCAATATCCGCTTCCTTAAAAGCGGATTGTTTAACAATCCAGCTATTGTCCATAAACTTCTCCGGCAGATTTAATCCAAAGTATCTCATACGGTTTCAATTTCTTCACAGAAAACAGATGCTCCCCGGTAAGAAGATCTGTCCCTTGTATTGCATAGAGAAGTGGCTGCCTTGCTTCAGAAAAATTAGCCAAAACAGTAACAACCCCTTTTCCCCCGCTTCTTATAAAACCAAATATATGAGGATTCTCCAAATCCAGTATGTGTATTCCTTCATCAGCAAAAACTGCACAATTTTTGCGTATCCTAAGCATTTCTCTTACCCCCCGGTATATCTCAAGAGATTTACGGTGAGGAGGATTAATTGTGGATTCAAAAACTGCATCTTCATCCCGCTTATCTTTCCAGGGAAACCGCTGCCGGTGAACCCACCTCGAATCATTTTGCTTCGAGGGATCCTTGCTGTAGGAATAATCATTCAGCAGCCCCAACTCATCCCCTGCGTAAATCAGGGGATATCCGGTCATTGAAAAGATAATACCGTATAATAAAAGAATCCGTTTTACAGCAAGGTCAACTTCCCTTTCGGTTTCTTCGTTAAAAGCTTTTTCAACTCCGGCTAGCGATGCACATGTTCCGGATATTCTCGTATCTCCGGTTTCCTTATTTTTTTGAAAAGGCACTCCTCTGGCAAAGCTTCCTTCAAATACTCCGGTATAAAAACTGTTCAAGAACATTCTGTGGTCATGGGGATTAATCCCGAGACTCCAGGCATCATCATCTGAAAAGGTCCAACCAATATCATCATGGCAGCGTATATAATTTACCCATGAACATCCTTCACTGCACTTTGCGTAGTGTTCCATTGATTTCTTTAAGAGAGCTACTTTCCTGGTAGCCAGCGATTCCCAAAGGGTGGCCATAAGAAGTGGATTGTATGACAATTCGCATTCATCCTTTGAAATATATTTCATAACATCATCAGGATGAACAATTGCTTCTGATTTAAAAACAACCCCGGGAGCAGCAATTTTAGCAGCTGATTTAAAAGCTTTGATAAGAGTATGTGCCTTGGGAAGATTCTCACAGCTTGTTCCTTTCTCTTTCCAGATAAAAGCAAGCGCATCAAATCTCAGTATTTCTACGCCAAGGTTGGCAAGGAACAGCATTTCTTCGAGCATCTTTCGAAAAACAACTGGATTGGCATAATTAAGATCCCACTGAAAATCATTAAACGTAGTCCATACCCAGCCGTTTACATCCTTGCAGTAGGTAAATGATCCGGAACGTTTTTCAGGGAAAATATCCCGGAGTGTTGCATTAAATTCATCCGCAATGGATTTCTTATCGAAGATAATATAATAATCTTTATACTCATCACTCCCTTCACGAGCTTTCTGTGCCCATGTATGGTTTGATGCAGTGTGATTCAGAATAAAATCAAGAACGAGGCTCATTCCATGTTGACGAAAAAGCAAGCTTACTTTTTCAAGATCTTCTACAGTCCCATACCTCTGGTTAATCTCCCTATAACTGGTAACAGCATACCCCCCGTCATTGTCTTTTTGCGGAGCTTTATACAAAGGCATGAGATGGACAGCGGTAATACCCAGATCCTTAAAATAGGGGATAAACTCCGGCAGGTGCTTCAACGACCTTGAAAATAGATCTACATAGAGCGAAACACCTGCCATATTCTCGGAGAGGTACCATTTAGTATCGCTCTCCCGTTTACTATCAAGTTTTTTTAATTCATTTGGCCGTTCCAGTGAATAGATACAGATCGATTCAACAACATCTTCAACCTGATACAGAAAGTCCCTCCTGTTCCCGTAAAGTTCAAAAAGCTGTTCGAAAAAAGAGGGAAACTGTTGTTCAAGCCGTACACGGAATAAATGATACCCGGCTTTTTTTTGGTAATCTCTCAGCTTGTTGTTCTCAATCCTCTGAAGTATTTGCCCGCCCTGATTTTTCATATACTATTCTTTAACAGAACCCGCCATTAATCCTCTAATAAAAAACTTCTGCAACGCTAAAAATACTGTTAACGGTAAAATCATGCTGATAAAAGCTCCTGAAGTAAGCAGCTGCCAGTCCTGGCCCCGTGATCCTATCAAATTGAGGAGCCGTACCGTAACTACCTGCATCTTTGCACCCGCCCCGCTCAAAAATACCAGAGCTACCAGCATATCGTTCCAGACCCACAAGAATTGGAATATTGCAAAGGAAGCCAAAGCGGGTACAGACAGCGGAAGAATGAGCCTGATAAATGTAGTAAAGTGTGATGCTCCATCAATAAAGGCGGATTCCAGAATGCTTCTTGGTATGGTGCTAATATAATTAAACAATAAATATGTTGCAAGAGGAAGTCCAAACCCTGTGTGCGCAAGCCAAATCCCCAGATAAGTGCCATTAAGTTTAAGTTTCTGGTAGTCACGCAGCACCGGAATAAGAGAAATTTGCAGAGGTACGACAAGGAGTGCTACTATGAGGATAAAAAGCGGTTTCCTCCCGGGGAAGTCAAGCCAGGCGAACCCATACGCTGCAAAAGCAGCAATTAAAATGGGAATTACAACAGCCGGAACGGTAACACTTATACTATTCAGAAAAGCACCTGCCATGTTATCGCCTTTTACTGAGGAGTTGTTATTGGAATCACTTTTTAGTTTGTAATCTCTCCCGGCGAGAACCTGACCATAATTTTCCAAAGTAAATCCTGAATCATCTGAAAGTGCTTGCCACCACCCGGTTGCAAAAACATTATCTTTAGCTCTGAAAGAAGTTACCAGAATCCCGAATGTCGGAATTGTCCATATAATAACAAGAAAAAGGAGTACTGCATTTACTACTATCCCGGAGGACTGCCCTTCCGGATTCAGGCTTTTTCTTTTTTTTATTTCTGACATTAAAAGACCTCCCTTTTCCCGAATTGCTTCAGGTTGTACCACATTACCGGTATAACAGCAATTAATATTACTATAGCAATAGCAGATCCTCTGCCGTAATTGAGAAACTTGAACATCTGTTTATACTGCTGACTCGCCAATACCTCAGTACCGAACAGGCCATTGGTCATTGCGTACACAATATCAAAAACTTTTAGAGTAACAATGAGTATTGTTGTTCCTACAGTCACCAAAGAGCCCTTTATTGACGGAATAATAATTTGGAACACAATACGCCACTCACTTGCACCATCAATTCTTGCAGCTTCCTTAAGAGTGACCGGCACTCCTTTTATCGCTGCGGATAAAATTACCATTGCATATCCAGTTTGCAGCCAGACAAGAATAACAATAAGGAAAATGGTATTCCACGGCCGTAGAACGATCCAGTTTACCGGCGACCCTCCCAATGCAGTAACCAGGGCATTTAATAATCCAATTTGAGCTTCTCCTGCAGGTCTAAACGCATAAATAAATTTCCAAATAACACCTGCTCCGACAAAAGATATTGCCATAGGAAGGAATATAAGCGATTTAGCCAATTTTTCAAATCTCGATTTCTCTGAAAGGAGTGCAAAAAGCAAACCGAAAATCAGGCTTAAGCTTGTCCCCAAAATCAACCACTCAAGATTATTCAAAAAAGCCAAGCGCATGGTCCTGTCAGTAAAAATGTATTTATAATTAGCCAGGCCAACAAAATCTTTTGAAAACTTACCCATAAAACTCATGTAGAAGGAACGGATAGCCGGTAAAAACAGATAGTAACCAAGAATTATGAGCGCAGGACCTACAAAAAGAAAAGGAACAAACCTTTTTCTCCAATGAACCGGTAACCGCTGTATAGTAAAATTGGACAGGATAAAAAGTGCAGCAACACCCCCTACCCCCCAAATAATGGCAACCACAGTAATAATGAGCTGTGAAGCCCCGCTGTCTCGTAGAAAAATAAAACCAGCCCAAAGAACTGCAA
The DNA here is from genome assembly GCA_003641695.1 of Spirochaetota bacterium. GTDB lineage: Bacteria > Spirochaetota > Spirochaetia > B11-G9 > B11-G9 > B11-G9. Next base: position 4,836 of record QNBL01000018.1, on the reverse strand, counting down.
AAGTAACTATTGGTATAAATAATGATACAATTATTCTGCCAACTGCAGTCACAATTTTTTGACCGGTATTCCCCTTTTTATCAGGGACATATAAATCTCCCATAACCCCTCCTCCACTTAAAAATACGGGACCGGCTAACCGGTCCCTCATCCATTACTTTTTCGGCCAACTTTCTTCTATCTGGTCAAGAACCTTATTTACCGGTACTCCACCAACGAGGTCTGCCATTCCGGTCCAGAATGTTCCTGCACCTACTTCTGCAGGCATATTATCCGATCCGTCAAACCTGAAAACTTCTGCATTTACAAGTATCTTTGCAAGTGCTCTATCAATTGCAGAGGAATAATCATTAAAATTGGTATCTTTATAAGGGAACAAGGCTCCGCCTGCTTTTGCCCAGGGTGCTGCCGATTCCCATGTTGTAAGATAAGCCATGAGCTGCATAACTTCCGGCCTGTCATTAAAAGCAACAAACTGGTCGCCGCCTCCAAGGACAGGAGTACCCCATTCAGGATTTATGGATGGAAGAGCAAAGACACCTACTTCTTCGTCAAGGTTTGCCTGCACATCCTCAGGCATAAAACCGGTAATAAAGTTTCCCTGACGATGCAGCCAGGCTTTTGGCGGATTGGTAAAGAGCGGTTTAACCGCATCCCCAAAATTAGTAGTAAGAATGTTAGTTGACCCACCAAGTACATATTTGGGATTCATCCAGATATCCAGCATAATCTTTGCAGCATTTTGAACTGCAGGATCATTAAAGGGTATTTCATGATTGACCCATTTGTCATAAACATCCGGTCCTGCTGTTCGCAGCATGATATCTTCCATCCAGTCTGTAGCTGCCCATCCTGTAGCAGATCCGCTTTCGATTCCGATTGACCAGGGGATCCCTCCATCAGCGACAATTTTGTCGGATAGAGCTTTTAACTCATCCCAGGTTTTTGGTATGGTGTACCCTTTTGCTTTAAAAGCTTTTTTAGGATACCACACAAAACTCTTGGCATTTACCCGATGAAACACACCGTATACCTTTCCCTCATATGAACCGAGATCTTTCCATGATTTGGAATAATTAGCATCAATTTTGCTGACTACTTCCGGAGTAAGGGGTGTTAGAAACCCCCGTTTGGCAAAATTTCTCATTAACCCCGGCTGAGGTAAAGCTGCAACATCGGGAGGTGTTCCCGCCTCTGCCTGCACCAGAATTTGAGTTTCAAACTCTTTAGAACCTTCATAAACAACATCAATTCCTGTTTCAGCTTCAAAGGCTTTCAAACATTCTTCAAACCGTGATGCTTCAGGTTCAACAAAAGCACCCTGAATTCGTATTACTTTTTTCTCAGGTGCAGCTGTACTTGCTCCCTCACTTTTACCACCTGCAAATGCCATTGCAGTAACAAATGCAAAAATGATTAAAAGGGAAACCATCTTCATTCTTCTTTTCATGTCTCTCTCCTTAAAAAATATTTCGACCACCTACTATGTGGTTAATCGCTCAATAATTCTGAGATCCAGAACAACATTAATGGGAACACTTTCCGGCTGTTTCATTCTTTCAAATAAAAGCCGTACTGCAGCCCGCCCGGACTCATCCAGGGATTGACTTATAGTCGTGATATCCATGTAGTCGGCTAGATCAATATCGTCAAATCCAATAACAGCCAACTCCTGGGGGATTTTTAGATTTAATTCCCGAGCAGCTTTTATAACACTGACTGCCTCAAGGTCCGAGGCCGCAAAGAATGCAACAGGATACTCTGCGTTTTTTATTACATCTTTCACGGCAGCTGTCGTCTTTCTGATTCCGGGATAATGAAAGATGATATTTTTTTCGTTCAAAGGGACGCCTCTTTTGCTCAGCTCTTCTCTAAATCCAATAAAACGCTGATCCGTTGCATGCAGTGAATATGCAGGCTGCCCTTTTTCACCGATAAATCCTAAATTCCGGTAGCCTTTTTCTACAAGATACGAAGCAGCCATTGCTCCGCCGACTTTGTTATTTATCTGAATACCGGATAAGCCGGGATGCTCAATTTCCACTAATACCACAGGAATACCATGTTCTGTAAACCGCTGGACACTTTCCTTTGAAATTGGAAGCGCCAGGATAATTAGACCATCAATTTTTTTTGTGACTGGAAGTGATTTGTAATAATCCAGCAATTGTTCGGACGTTTCGATCGAATAGATGATTAATTCATACTCTGTCGAAGCTAAAGCATTTGTTATCCCGCGAATTCTCTGTACAAAAGAGGGACTCGTCAGGAAAGGAGTAATAACCCCAATGCGTTTAAAGTTTCTTCGGGCACGCGCAACAGCTTCGGCTTTTGGTTCAAAATCAAGTTTTTTCATTGCCTCATGGACTTTTTCCTTTGAAGCAGCCGAAACACGCGAGGGATTATTGATTACCCGGGAAACAGTTGCAATGCTTACCCCTGCCAGTTCGGCAACATCGTAGATTGTAGAATTCCCCTTCACCATCTCTTCCTTAATCTGTGCACCAGTAAATGTAAGTGCTTACATTGAACCACTTTCATAGTGTAGATCAAAAGCAGGCATCTGTCAAGAAAAATTTTCTCACCTTAAAATACCCCGTCAAAAAGGGGAAGAGAAGAGAAAGTCCCATAGGACTCTCTTTACATTTTTTATCATAAATCTTGACATATAATCCGGAGAGTTTCACTATATAAGAAAGTTCAAAAAAAGAGAGGTTCCAATGAAAAAGTATTTACCAGCATTATATGCGGGTTGTTTCTTTATATTTATTTCCTGTCAATCGGCAAACGTGATTGCAGCAAAAACACCACAACAACAAAATAAAGTTCCTGAAGTTAAGAGTACAAAACAGGAAGTCTCAGAATACGAAAATGCAGTAGAGCCTAAGTCTCCCAAACCTTGGTGGCTGGATTATTCCCAAATGTCAACCTTGATCAAGGATGATCAAGTTTTGGCAGTGAATAAAAAGACAGGTGAAGAGAAACCTTTATTTAAATTGAATACGGATTTTACCAATAACGGCGATATTTTGCTCAAAATAACACTGACTCCCATTGAAAACCTTCAGATAAAAAAAATGCAAACCCGCGCCGGATTTCCCACCGGCAAAAACGGCGGTTATGTTACCAGTATGGGAAAAGTACAACTGAAAGACGGTGGAGGAATCATGACAATAAAGATTTCCAATCCCCGAAAAACTGTTACCGGTTATAATCTTTTGGCGTTGATAATAGATTACACTTACAATTCGGACAATAAAGGGAGATTGTATTATCCTTCTGCCTCTGCCGAGAACAATGCCGTAATGTCATTCGAGTTCTCATCCATCGACCTTTGGGACAGCAGAGGTGATTTCTCAAACCTTCTATCAGCGGATAGAAAGGATATGGAATCTGAGGGGACCCAAAACCTGTCCACGTTCATAGATCATTCGGACACCGGAAGTGTCATTGTTTTCAACAATGGGCCCGTTAAGTATCAGATTGCTAAAAAAGGTCCAATTAAATTTGATATCATTCAACTTAACATTCCAGACTGGTACAGTGACGGTTCAAAGAAAGAACAATATCTTGGTAAAACAGATTTAGATACAATAATCCTCATAGACAGGGCTGTTATTGGCAGAAAATATTTTTTTAAAAGAGATTCTATATATTGGAAAAAGCTTCGTGATCCGGATTCCAATTACCCTGAAGCACTGAAAAAGATTGCAAAAAATGCAAATCAACTCAATATTGGGAACGTACTGGTAATCCCTTTTGATCCTGTAAATTTTAAAAGTACGGATGCAGGCCTGGAATTTACTTTTAACTGGACTAATGTAAGGGATATTTCAACAATTGATATTAAGGTAAAAACTTTTGGGAATTTATAGAGGGTTTGTGAACTGGAAACCAAAACCAGCTGATCTGGTTATTTCTTCAGTAATGGCTCTCTGTTTCCCTGTCCTCGCTGGTTTTCTTTACACAGAAACAGGTGCATTGCTCCCCATAATTCTTTATTACTTTGCAGCATGGAGTATCAGTATCTTTAGACGGGGCGGGAGTGGATACCATTTTAAAAATCTTTCTGCACCGCCAGTATGGTTTTACATAAACCTTGCAGTAATTGCCGCCACCCTTGTAGTATCCTTCTTTATCAGGGTAGAAACAGAAAATCCCTACCTGATTGGTGTATTATGCACAGGAGTTATCTGGGCTGTTGCAAATGCATCAACGGAACAGCTGCTATGGTTATATATTTTTGATGCCTGGGATCTATATAAGAAAGATACACTGAGCCGTACATGCCGCGTTTTCATGAGAACAACAGGACTTGTTTTGTTTTCACTGTTTATAGGAACTATACATGCACTCTTTTGGGCTAAATTTCTTCATACAGTTAATGCAACAGGAATTTTGGCCATTCTTTTTATCCTGGGAACAACAGTTTCGGGATATCTTCATATTCTGGTTTGGCGAAAAAGCTCACAGATGCTCTATACTTTTATCCCTCATTTCATGCTAAATCTTTTTCCCCTGGTTTGGACAGGATATTCCATTCTCCCCTACCTTCTTAAGGCAGGACCAGGATAAGGTACCGTATGCAAACACGGACTAGAGAAAGTATACCCAGCAGGATAATAAAAATAATACTCATGCTTCTTAATAAGAAAATAGGGCTCCTCACAAGAAATTGAAACTGGATTCAGGTCTTGGCAGCTTACCCATACAATGATAAAGAGCAAGTTTGTAAGTTTCGACAGTACGAAATCCATAAGCCCGATGAGAAATAACCTTTGCTTTATTATTCAGGCCTTCTACAATTCCATTGGAAATAGGAACTTTAAAATAATT
>QNBL01000017.1 GCA_003641695.1 Spirochaetota bacterium | reverse complement strand
TGACTTTCATCGATGATGATGGTAGCACTGATAGATTGATTTCTATTAATAGCCAAGACCCTACCAATTGGAATTCTTTGGGTACAAATGGTTCAAATGAAAAACAGTTCCTGTTTTATGAAGGTTCTTTTTACAATTCAGGAGCACCTCAGTAATAATGCACCTTATATTTTTGGAATCTGATCTCTCTAAAGGGGCTATTTGTTACATATTGATACCATAATACTCCACTTGGGAGTGATGAAGTAATCGTTTAACTTTTCCCCATGTGGAGGTGTGTAACACAAGGTTTATTATCAAATCATTCGACTTTCCGTATCTTGAAACCCTTGATAACCGGATACTTGTTGCCCTGTTCATCTTCACTGTATCCAAGGTACTTCCCCAGCACAAGGATCTTTGTATTCAGCTGAATCTCTTCCGGCTTCGGTCTTCTTGAACGTCTTACAGGGATCGCGGATGAAAACTCACTTCCTTCAAGCTGAATGTAACAGCGGTAGATCTCCACATCGGCAACACCCAGCCATTCTCCTGAGCTTAACTCCAGTATGCCGACAAAGTTCTCCTTGTCCGGGTTCAGGACTTCTCTGGCTGAGACGGTTCCATTGATAACGAGGTACCGGTCAGGATTAATATTATTTGCATTTCCCTCTTGTACCATCGTGTAGATATCCTTAAGGGTAAGATCGAAATTAATCGGATCTTGAGCCGTTCCGCCTGTTTCTGCTGAAACAAGAAGTGCTATAATAAAGAAAACTGCCGAAATTGTAATTCTTTTCATGGTTTCATCCTTATGTGTAAGTTTAAATTGTAAAGGGACTGTGGTCAAGAAAAGAAAGAATTAAACTTAAATAATTACTGTAAAATGCTCTAAAATCTCTACTTGACGGGAGAATGATATAGTGATAGTTTTTATTTACGCTCGAGGAAAAGGTTAGAGAATCCTTTATCCTTTTTGCAATCTTCAAAATCCGGGAGAAACAGGTCGGTATATGGAAATAAAATTAAAGAAATATTCTTCAGTTTATATTATTGAAGTAATTGGGGACATGGATCTTTACAGTGCGTTTGAACTTAAAGATGTTGTTGCAAAGATGCTTGCCAAAGGTATTGCAAAGTATGTTCTGGATTTGGAAAAGGTTGAGTATATCGACAGCAGCGGCATCGGGGTTCTTATTCATGTGTACAGTACCATCAAGAAAGCGGGATACAAGCTGAAGATAGCGAATGTACACGGATCTGTTGAAAAGGTTATACGGCTTACAAAACTAACCCATTATTTCCCGATAGTATCTTCGTTAAAAGAAGCGATTGGGTTACTTGAGCGTTAAGGAGAAGGTTAATGGAAGAAAATAAAAGGATAATTATAGATAACAACAATCCGCTTTTAAAAAAGGATGGTCTTTTTTTCAAGGAATTCCCCTCGGATATCCGGCAGGTAAGATTTTTCTCGATGCTGGTTGTGCAGAAGGCACCCCCTGAGATTAAAGAGATAAACCTTCTCGAGCAGCAGATAAGTGAACTTATCAAGAATGCTGTACGCCACGGCAACAAGAACGATATGAGTAAAAAAGTAAAGATTTGGGCTGGTTTCGGTAACGACCATGCTCATGTCATTGTCGAAGATGAGGGTGACGGATTCAAAAAACTTGAAGAGTGGAACGAATTTAACAAAAAGAGAAATGAGTGTTTTGCGAATCAGGATTTTGAAGAGATGGAGAAGTATTTCTCGTTCCGGACTGAAGAAAGCAATGAAAACGACGGAGGTAATGCTCTCTTTGCTGCTCTGGAATACTGGGACGGAGGCGTTGTCTTTACAGAGAAAAAGAACTGCATAGCTGTATATAAGAATTTTGGAAAGAAAAAATACGGATTGGAACTTAATTAGTACAAGCAAGCATCAAGAAGGTAAGGGATGGAAGGTAGAAAGAGTTCGCAGATAAAATTACCTTTGCGCTTAACCTTTACCGAAGAAGGAATTCAGTTTTTTAATTCGCATAACAGAAAACTCGAAAAGCAGTCTCTGTCGGATAATGCCGTCGGGTATGGTATTACCCTGAGGGAGTATGGTGCGCCGTTTGTCCAGAAAATGATAGTTGCCGATTATATTTCAAGGATTGAGGTAATCCGGACAGCATTTACCGAGAAGCGGAGTGAAATTATGGATACCTCAAAACTTGTTTTCTACGGTATGCTCTACCGGAAATTTTCTGCTGCAGTAGCTTCAAGAATGCTCAAATCCTCCTTTGTCTCAAACTGGAACAGAATGAATCCAAAAAAAATTCTCGACAGCTCATCAATTCACAGATTTGATTCCGGAGGGAAGCTGACCAGAGAGATCGGCGGAAAGATTGAAAAGTACAGGAAGGAAATAATCGAAGGTGCTTTCACGAAACTCTCGGATTCAGCCATCGAAGAGGAAGATATGCCCAAGCTCAAGATGCTGGGGTGCCGGTATATCGATCATATCAATCCCTTTATCTGGTATATCCTGTCGGTATCCGAAAAATATAATGACTACAATTCTCTGTTTGAGGGAATTATCGATATTCTTTTTTCGTACATCAGCAAGTACAGAATTGCAGAGTATCTTTCCCTCATGGTAATGGAATTTTCAATAAATGCTGAGTTGAGCCAGTTAAAGCAGCTTTCGACCCGGATTTACAAGGATAAAACTGACTTCAACAAGATCCTCTCCAACGAACTTGTGCGGAAAGAGCTTTTAAAATATCTGGAAAAGCAGCATGAGTTTCTCACCCTCTCATGGAAGATACATGGGAACTCGACCTCCATCGGGACAAGAACGAAGTTTCAGGTCCTCATCTACAACAAGGACAGGGAATATCAGAAGCTTAAGGAAGATTTGGATAGTAAAAAGGCGGCGGATATAAAGAAAAAGACTCTTCTCGATTACTATCAGGAGGAGTCCGAAGACAGGTTTAGTTCAGATCTGGGTTTGTATTATCTTTCTTTCATGGATGAAGCCTGCAGGGAGCAGGATATTCATTTTGAATCAAATATTCACCAGCTCCCGGACAGGGGGCTGAATATAATTACTCTGACCCTTATTTTATCTTGATTACTATTATTGTTTGATCGTCGTGCTGGGCTGTGAGCCCTACAAAGTTATTAAGGTCTTCCTTTACGCTCTCAATAATTACCCGGGCAGGTGAATCGGCATTGTTTTTAATTACTTTCTGAAGTGAAAACTGGGAATATTCGTCGTGTTTTGCGTTTCTGGCTTCGGTAATTCCATCGGTGTACAGGGTTATTATATCCCCGTTGTCAACCTGGAATATCTCCTGTTTGTACTGTTCGCTCTTTTCGATCCCGATAGGCAGCCCGGGAGCATCAATTTCTTCGAAGCGGCTTCCCCTTTTGAGATAATGAAGAGCAGGTGAGTGGGCTGCATTTGCGTATTCCACTTCCCCGTTGTCCTCGTTGAAGATAATAAAACTCATGGTTGCAAACTGATCCACAGCAACCCTGTCGGTAATACCTCTGTTGAGAATGGTCAGTATCTGTCCCGCATTTCTTCGGGGAGATGCAACCAGCCGTATGATTGTCCGGATCATTACCATTAAAAGAGCTGCAGGAACTCCCTTTCCCACCACATCGCAGATGAGAACAGCAACTTTGTTGTCTGTCAGGCGGAAGGCATCGTAGTAGTCTCCGCTTACGCCCTTTGCTGCATGGGAGTATGCTGCAATATCAATCTTTTTAGATTCCGGAATTTTTATTGGAAGAAGGTTCTTCTGGATATCAGATGCAATTTCAATCTCACGGTAAAGCTCGCTTTTCTCGGTAAGTTCCTGGTAGTTGAACATGGTATCAATGGTCAGTGCAGCATAATCACCGAATGTTTTAAGGTGACTGAAATCAATGTCGGTAAACCGCTCTCCTTTAGAGGTTTTTGCAATGACAATGGCTCCAAGTACCCGGCCTGTGATTACCAGGGGAACGATTGCAAGTGAGCTGATATACAACAGGGTTCCGGGGGTTGAAAGATTTTTAAAAGACTCATCCTCCGAAGTATCCCGAATAAAATTAGCCTCTCCGTTAATAATTGCTTCTCCGATAACCGTTTCTCCCAGGGGGATCGGATGTTCCTGCTCATATGCCTCAATTCTTTCTTTGTTAGCTGCGGCTTTTTCAGGAAGAGGGATAAGGGGAGGCAAATATCCTATTGATGCTCTCTTCTCTATTACCCCTTCGGTTTCTTCACTTATCATAAACACTGCACCGGCATCAGCCTGGGTATTCTCGACAGCTGATTTAATGACAATTTGTATAATTCTGTCCAGATCATACAGGTTCCCCAGGGAAATCACACCGCCAATTTCCTTCATGAAATCCATTACCGAATCCAGTTTGCTCCAGAGTTCTTCTTTCAGTGAGTTGTAATGCAGAGCGAACTCCTCGAACTCATCACCCGATGTTATTGTAAGGGTTTTGGAAAAATCTCCTTCCGCAACCGACTGTATCGCGTTATGCATGAGCATTATCCGCTTTCCCAGTCTTATTGAGAAAACTACCATGACCAGAAAGGCGGAAAGAATGGATATTATTGCTATAAGCACTGCAATTACCGTACGTCGCCGGATGGATCTGTTAATATTCTCCCGTACCCTGTCCATGAACTGACGTACCTGGTCGGCAAAACCGGAAGTATTCATGTTCATGACCTGTACCCCACCTTCGAGTTGATACAGCCGGGCGAGTTCCTCATTTGAAACCAACCTGTTTTTGTAGAGTTCTTTACGGATGTTGACCATCCCTATGGTGCCGAAGTCATAGATATGGGGAGTGCTTATGATTTGTTCAATGAGGGTAAACACCGGAATGTAGTAAAGATCATACAGGGATATCCATCCCTTTACAAGTTTACCCATTTTCTGTCTGTCACCTTCCGGGAGAAATGAAGTCCCTTTGAAATTCTGCAGTGCTGAAAGCTGTTTGTTGAAAGAGACAATCTGGTTGGTAAGATCCTGTTTCAGGTCGTAAATGTCTTCATTTGTCGTTAGAAGACCTTCTGCCCTCAGCTCAATCTGCTCAAGAGTGGAAAGTATCTTCTGTGACCGGATCTCAAAATCCTTCAGCTGGATGATTACGCTGCTGTAGTAGAACATAACCGCAGATGCAATTATAAAGCCAACAACAACAATCATCTCCATGAGAGTCAGCTTAACTCTTATTCTCATTCCAGGCTCCTGTAATATCAGTTATACTAACATGAATGAGGGGAATATATCCATAGAATTTTTATAAATTAGAGTAATAGTAGATTTTAGTCTATACCGAACAAAATTGGATTGACAGGTACCAATAAGCTCCCGGCTGTTCCTCTGCATGACTTGCACAACTAATTCAAAGTCTGTACTCTGTCTTTCATGAACAGAGAAGAAAAAAGGAAGTTTGCCGATTTCCTTGCAGACTATGTTTCCCCCCGGCGTCTGGAGAAGATGCAGAGTGTGTTGTCATACAGGACCGATTATATAACTGTAGTTCTCGAGGATATCTATCAGCCTCATAATGCAAGCGCTGTGCTCAGAAGCTGCGATGCCTTTGGTGTTCAGGATGTTCATATTATAGAAAACAGGAACAAGTACCGGATAAATCCCGGGGTCGCTCTCGGCAGCAGCCAGTGGTTGACTCTGAAGCGGTATAATACCAATGAGGAGAATACTCTTTCGGCAATAGAATATTTAAAAGATCAGGGATACAGGATAGTTGCTGCCATGCCCTATGATACCGAGGTTGATCTGGAAGATTTCAATCTTGAAAAGGGTAAGAGTGCCTTGTTTTTCGGGACCGAGATGTATGGATTGTCGCAAAGGGTACTTTCGAGAGCGGATGAGTTTATGAAAATCCCCATGTTCGGGTTTGTCGAGAGTTTTAATATTTCTGTTTCCTGTGCTGTAAGTCTTCATTATTTAACCCGCAAACTCAGATCTTCTTCCATCAACTGGACGCTTTCTGCAGAAAGAAAGGAAGATGTCATGTTGACCTGGCTGAAAAACAGTGTCAAAAACAGCGATCTGTACGAGAAAACCTTTCTTGAAGGCTGTTTTTAAAATTAAAAGTGGCGTTTTCCCGGATTAGGGATTAAAGTAGAAGCAATAAAATATACTAAAGGAGCAGTCGAATGAAGGATAAACGGAGTGCAATATGGGGATGGTCCCTGTATGATTGGGCTAACAGTGCTTTTGCAACAACGGTAATGGCGGGTTTTTTCCCGGTATTTTTTAAGGCATACTGGTCTGCCGGAGAATCAGTTCAGCAAAGCACCTTCTATCTTGGGCTCGCCAATTCAATTGCTTCTATCATAGTTGCGGCACTTGCTCCGATCCTGGGAGCAATAGCTGACAAGGGAAGTGCCAAGAAAAAATTCTTAAGTGTCTTTGCCTTTCTCGGAATACTCATGACGGGAGCACTCTGGTTTGTACGGCAGGGACACTGGCAGATGGCTGCTCTGTTTTATGCTATAGGAACAGTGGGGTTTGCCGGAGGGAATATTTTCTACGACTCTCTGCTTCCCGGGGTAGCATCCCCTAAAAAGGTTGATTTTGTATCCTCTTTGGGGTTTGCGCTGGGGTATATCGGAGGAGGCCTGCTCTTTGCAGTTAATGTATTTATGTATCTCAAACCCGAAGCTTTCGGGATTGCAGACGGGGCAGTTGCCATTAAGCTTTCTTTTCTCAGTGTGGCGGTATGGTGGGCAGTATTCAGTATCCCGCTGATGATCTTTGTAAAGGAGCCGGAAGGAGATAAAGGGCTTTCTGCTGCAGATGCAGTACGGGCCGGGTGGAATCAGTTAAGGAGTACAATGAAAGAGGTCAGGCATCTTAAGGTGGTAGGAATGTTCCTCCTTGCTTACTGGTTTTACATAGACGGGGTAGATACCATAATAAAGATGGCTGTCGATTACGGAGTGGCTCTTGGGTTTCCGTCGGAGTCCCTGATAGTCGCACTTCTTCTTGTCCAGTTTGTTGCTTTTCCTGCTGCGCTTTTATACAATCTGTTTGCAAAAAAGATTGGTGTCAAGAAAGCTCTCTTTGTAGCCATATTTGCATACGGTATTATTACCGTTCTTGGATTCTTAATGAAGACAGTTATGCATTTCTATGCTCTGGCAATAGCGATTGGACTCTTTCAGGGGGGGATACAGGCTTTGAGCAGAAGTTACTATACCAGACTCATACCGGAGAACAAGGCTGCAGAATTTTTCGGATTTTTTAATATGCTGGGGAAGTTTGCTACCATCATGGGACCGCTTCTCCTCGGTATAGTTACCCTGATTACTGGAAATAACCGGTACGGGATCCTTTCGATCCTCCTTTTGTTTATGGCAGGGGGGGTGCTGTTGCTGAAAGTTGATGAAAAAGAAGGAAAACGGATTGCCGATGAGTATCTATCCTGAGTATAATGTTGCACATATTGAAATGCAGGGGAAAGAATGAGCAGTTCAGTGAAGAAGGCATTTGAGATAGTCAGGTATGTTGCCGGGCATCAGGGGGAAATGACTCTGAGTGAACTCAGCAGGAAGCTCGGGATGAACAAGACTACAGTATTCAGGTATCTTGAAACTCTCGAGATCCTTGATATCCTGGAGAAAAAAAACAATAGCTGGTATCTGGGTATGGAGCTGTTTTTTCTGGGACATCAGGTTGATCTGCAGAAAAGTATTATAGAGAGAGTGCACCCTGCAATATTCTCATTCAGTAAAAAAACCAATGAAACGCTGAGCTTTGCAGGTTTGATAGGTGAATCTGCGATATATCTTGACAAAGTAGAAAGTACCCGGGGACTGCAGATGCGTGCACATCTCGGGGACAGGCTGCCCTTTCATTGTACCGCACTGGGGAAATCCATTCTCGCTGTACTGCCGGAATACCGGGCAGCTGACCTGTTGGAAAGACTTAATCTGAAAAGGTATACGGAGAATACCATTACCGACAAGAATATCCTGCTTCAGCAGGTTGAGGAGGTAAAGGTTTCCGGGTACAGCCTGGAAGAGGAGGAGCTTGAACCAGGGCTTTCCTGTGTTGCCGTACCGCTCTACATAGAAGGACTTGACTTCTGCGGTGCAGTAAGTATTTCAGGCACATCTTCCCGGCTTAACAGAGCGCGAATGGCGGAGCTTGTTGAAAAACTCAATGAACTATCTGCAGAGATTAAAAAAGGGCTGGAGGTTTCCGGTTACCGGGATGCAAATTCTAAAAAATAACCTTCAGACTGCTGCCGTTTCGTAATATTTCCGAGAAAGTTTTTATTCTGGATATGGTTGCATTGTCAAGAATAACTCCCTGAGGGACAAGGAGTGCTCCGTTCCGGTTTACAATGTCCTCATCGAGGTACATCCCCGGTTCAAGTTCCTTAATGGAAATAGTTTTTGAGGTTGTGCTGTCGTTCCGGCAGTAGTAATCCACGAATTGTTCAAACTCATTCAGCAGTCTTGGGTCATAGAGTTTTCCTGAATTTTTTAAAAGTCTTGTTATCGATTCAGATGGAGTCAGCCCGTATTTAAACCGGTAGTGGTCGTAGTCATCGACAATGCGGATCAGACGGGCATCTTCCGGAATTTCTTTCCCGGCAAGGCTGTCGGGGAAACCGCTCCCGTCATAGTTCTCATGATGGGATTTTACTCCTGCGGCGATTCTTTTAAGATTATAGATTGAACTCAGGATTTTAAACCCCAGAATGGTATGATTGTAGTATCTTTCTTTCTCTTCCCCACTCAGGTCTTCTTCTTTCTTTTCAATAAGAAGAGCATCTTCACCAACCAGACCTATATCATGAAGAAGTGCTGTGTAATAACCACGATAGACGTCATCTTTGGATAGTTTCTGTTTTTGCCGGAAAGATTTGATTATCTCCGATGTCCTTTTCAGATGTCCCCCGAGGTACCGGTTGCTCATTGATATGGTTTCGACCAGAAGTTGAACCATACCCTGAAAATTACGTCTGAGGGTTTTTCTTATCTCTTTCAGGGATTTTATCTCTTCCTGGAGAGCTTGTAGTTCTGTATCTTTCTCTTCCATAAACCACCCCAGTATCATGTTCGGTAGGAAGTTATATTAACTTAACTTATTTTTTGCGAAATTATTTTTTTCCCCTTTAAGTATACGGTCTCTCTATATCCTGCGTCTTTCAGTACCTGTAAAGCTTCCGGGAAGTGAGCGTCTATTCTGTCCGGTCTGTGGGCATCGGAGCTCAGTATTACCGGGATATCCATCTGCCGTGCCTGCCGCAGTATCCAGGGAGAAGGGAAGATGGACGTTTTATTCTCCCACCTGCTGTTTCCGGTATTCACTTCCATAATAACCCCTTTCTCCTTGACAGCGGCAAGGGTATTTTTTACTTCCTCTCTGTACCACCGAGCGTTCTCGCTGAAGTATTTTGAACCATTATTGGTTTTTTTTACCACATCCAGATGCCCCAGGAATGTAAACCCTCCCTGGCTTATCATCTCCCGCATGTCTTTGTAATAGCTTTTAATCAGAAGTGTAATATCATTGGAAAAGGTATTCTCCAGCAGCTGATCCATATCATGTTCTGTGTAATCAATTCCCGGAAACTCACCTGTTCTTTCATCCTTCTGAACATGGACCGACCCAATACTGAAATCCAGATTCAGGGAAGAATATTTCCTGTCTGCCGGTGACATGAGATCCCTGATGTAATCTATCTCAAGACCTTTATATATCTCTATTTTATCCTTGTATATGTTTTTTAATTTATCGATATCCTCAAGGTAGCCGGTTAAATCCCGCTTTTCAAGTGTCCAGTCGTTTTCGAAGGGAAGGGGGGCATGGGAAGAAAATCCTAAAGCTGTGAAACCCAGTTCCAGAGCCCTTAGTACATATTCCTCAGGGTCCCCTGAACCGTCGCAGTATTTTGAGTGTGTATGGAAATTGGTGTATATCATTTGACAAAAATTCCCGCTTTTCTCTGGTATAATATCGATTTTGATTGTATCATAGCCCCATTGTATTATCAATTTCATGGGGACGTGTATGCTGAAAGAACTCGAAGAACGGATAAAGACTTCATCCGAATATATAGATTCCTGTAAAAAGGAGATAGGACGGAGGGTAATAGGACAGGAAGGGATGATTGAGGGAATGCTCATGGCTTTAATAGCCAAGGGACATGTACTCCTTGAAGGTGTTCCCGGACTTGCAAAGACCCTTGCTGTAAAGACTCTTGCTGAGGTTATTGCTGCAGATTTCAAAAGGCTCCAGTTTACACCGGATCTGCTTCCTGCGGACCTCATTGGTACCCTTGTTTACCGCCAGCAGACTCAGGAGTTTGTTGCCAGGAAAGGGCCTGTATTTTCAAACATTATCCTGGCAGACGAGATAAACCGGGCTCCCGCCAAGGTCCAGTCCGCCCTTCTTGAAGCAATGGAGGAGCGTCAGGTAACCATTGGTGAAAACACCTATCCTCTGCCGGAACCTTTTTTTGTAATGGCAACCCAAAATCCCATTGAGCAGGAAGGTACCTATCCTCTGCCGGAGGCACAGCTGGACCGTTTTATAATGAAACTCAAGGTTGATTATCCGTCTGTGGAGGATGAGCTGTTAATTCTCAGACAGATAGGGGTCGAGAAACATATTCCCGTTAAACCGCTGATTTCGGAAAAACAGCTTAAAATTCTCAGAAAAGCCGCCAGCGATATCCTTGTGGATGAGAAAATCGAAGAGTATATCGTGAATATCATTGTTGCTTCCCGGGTTAAGGATGAAAGTTTCCGCTCTTATTCCAGATTTATCGACTATGGAGCTTCGACAAGAGCAACTCTGTACCTGTACCGCTGTTCAAAAGTAAAGGCGCTTTTTCAAGGCAGGACCTTTGTTATACCGGATGATATCAAGTCTGTTGTTTATGATGTTCTTCGGCATAGAATGGTTCTTTCTTACGAAGCAGAGTCTGAGGAGCTGACCCCTGATGACGTTATATCCCGGATTCTCAAAGTGGTTCCTGTTCCGTAATAGATGAATAATCTTGAACTTTTTTCCAAGATAAAGAACCTCCCTCTTGTCTCCTCCCGGCTGGTGGACGGATTTCTGTCCGGAAACTACCGTTCAGTATTCAAAGGACCGGGTCTGGAGTTTGATGAAGTGCGGGAGTATGCCGAAGGGGATGATGCCAGGTTTATTGACTGGAATGTTACCTCCCGTATCGGGACACCCTACACAAAGACCTTCCGTGAGGAAAGAGAGATTGTTCTTTTTCTTGTTGTGGATGTCTCGGCTTCCCTCCAGTCCGGGAGCGGAACCTTTACCAAGCAGGATACTGCGGCTATTTTGTCCTCTCTCCTCGCTTTTTCAGCAGTTCATAATAACGACAAGGTGGGTGCAGTTTTCTTTTCTGACAGGATCGAAAAATGGGTACCGCCCATGAAGGGGAAAAAACAGGTATTCCGCCTTATTGAAGATATGATGAATATTGAAGCTGAAGGTAAGGGATCAGACCTCAAGATGGCTATTCGTACAGTTTACGAGTCTTTGAACCGGAGAGGTATTTGCATAATCCTGTCAGACTTCAGGACACCTCCCTGCTGGAAAGAGTTGTCTTTGCTGGGGAAAAAGCACGATCTTATAGCTTTGAAAATAACCGATCCTTCGGATCTTGATTTCCCCCTTTCAGGTCTTGTTGAACTTGTCGATCCTGAAACAGGGGCAACTATTTACGGATCCGGAAGATCCGGGAAATTCCGCAGAGAGTATAGGGAATTCTGGGAAACAAACGACATCTTCTGGAAGCGGGAATGCAGACGAAGAGGCATCTCCCATCTTGAGATCAGTACAGTCGATGATCCGGTCCTGAAGCTGCTGAATTTTTTCTCACGAAGGAAGAGAAGATGAAAAAAACTCTTCTGATGATTCTGGCCGGATTTTTCTTTATGGTACTGCCCGGAGTTTCCATATTTCCGCAAAACGGGCTTTCTGTAAAGGATATAATTTTCCTTCCCAAAGAGTTTTATGTCGGGGATCAGGTTGAGCTGAGGATTTCAATAGAGGAGGAGCCGGGGCAGCAGCTTGTTCTTCCTGAAGCGTATCCTGATTCTGTTCTTTTGGAAATCCATGATGTGACAATGAGCCGTGATGACGGTCTTGTTGAGCTTCGGATTCTGTTTACCCCTTTTGCTCCGGGAACGAGATCCCTTCCTGCAATTGATCTGGGAGGAGCTGTTCTAGACAAGGTTAAGGTTTATACATCTTCTCTTCTGGATGGAGAGAATGTAAAATTCCAGGGGATCCGGAAACCTCTTCTCGTACCGGGAACTAAACTGCTTCTGGGTATATTCATTGGTTTCCTGTTTATCGGTCCGGTATTCGTATTAAGCTTTGCAGGCACTATCCGAAGAAAGTTCAATCTTATAATAGCTTCGCGGAGGGGGAGGCGCCCCGGTAGAAAGCTTCTTAAAGTGCTCAGGGAACTCGCCGAGAGCAAGGACGGATTGAGCAGCCGGCAGTTTTATTTTACCCTTTCCGATGAGTATAGAAAGTACCTTCTTCAGCGTACCGATATAGATTTCCTTACGTCCACATCAACAGATTTCGGTAAAAACCTCGGGAAGATAATCAAAGACAAGGCCTTTGTTCAGTCGGCGTCCGAAATGATACTGTTTTCCGACTCAATTAAGTTTGGCGGGGTAACCGTTGACTCAAGCCGGAAGGACCATGATCTGGATATTGTAAGAAAGAGCATGGAGCTGATTGAAAAGAGCGTGGAGGAGAAGGCAAGGAGAAAAGGACCCAAATGATAACCTTTACCCACCCTGTTTTCCTGCTCCTTCTTGCCTTGTATCCCCCGTTATTCTATCTAAGACATTTCTGGAAGGGCAGGGGCGGCAGGCTTTCATTCTCTTTCACCATCTGGCAGAAGGAGATATTCAGACCGGAGCTAAGATTAACCCGTTTCCTCATTATTACCGGAGATATTGCTTTCTGGATAGGATTGATTGCTCTTGTTTTTGCTCTCTCCGGACCTGAGTTGGTTAACAGGGAAAAAATATATCTTACCCGGGGTATTGATATAATGTTTGTCCTGGATGAATCTCCGAGTATGGCAGCGAAGGATTTTGTTCCGGGAAACCGTTTTGAAGCAGCCAAGAGTGTCGTAAAAGAGTTCGTCGAAGGGCGGGATCACGATCCTGTAGGATTAGTGACCTTCGGCAGGGATGCTGTCCTGAGGGTTCCCCCTTCCCTGGATTATTCATATTTTCTTGAACAGCTGGGGAATCTTGATCTGCTGGAACTCGGAAACGGTACTGCAATAGGAATGGGGGTGGCTGTTGCCAGTCTTCACCTTATGCACAGCAGTGCATCAGAAAAGGTAATAATACTTCTGACAGACGGAGAGAACAATGCGGGAGAGATTACGCCGGTAACCTCAGCAGCCATTGCGGCATCCTTTGGAATAAAGATTTACGCTATCGGGATAGGTTCCAAGGGACCTGTTCCATTGGAATACACCGATCCGGAAACGGGGAGAACCTTCAGAGGGGTTTATAAAGGAGTGTATGACCGGGATCTTCTGGAGTCCATGGCTTTGGAAACAACGGGACGGTTCTTTCATGCCAGTAGTCCGGGTGTCTTGAAGAATATTATTTCGTCGATAAATTCACTCGAACGGATCGAGAAACGTTCGAAGACAAAAATAGAAACGAGACCTGTTCACAGAGAGGTGATTCTGCTGGCTTTTGTGCTTGTTATGTATAACTTTCTTATACGAAAGGTGTTCCTTAATGAGGTTCTATAGATGATACAGTATCCTGGAAATCTGTGGCTTTTACTGATCGTTATTCCTGTTGTTGCGATCCTTGTGAGTAATTTTCAAAAGGGGAAACATGATCTATACCGTATCGGGGGGGAATGGAGAAAACATCAGCTGTACGATGTCTACCTGGTGAAAGGTTTTTTCTCCTCACTTTCATTTGTGTTTTTTATTATTTTTACTGTTCTTGCTTTATCCGGGGTTTCCGGAACAGGAAGAAAGATTATTGATATTCCTTCAAAAGCCGATATCGTGTTCAGTATGGATATCTCCAGGAGTATGCTGAGTGATGATATCCTCCCCTCCAGACTTTCCCGCTCGAAAGATGCAGTAAAGAACATCATGGGAAGACTCCCTGAAGAGCGGTATGGACTTGTTGTATTTAAAGGAAGGGGAGTTAAACTGGCCCCGGTGACTGAGGACAGTGAAGCCGTTCTTTTAAATTTGTTATCAGTTTCTCCGGAAATGTTTACCTCTGCAGGGACAAACCTGGAATCGGGACTTTTAGCGGCAGCTTCCATGTTCCCGAAGGGAGAAGAGAGGAGAAAGGTAATTATCCTTTTTTCGGATGGTGAAAATCTGTCCGGTAATCCGGGAAAAGCTGTTCAGTTTATAAAGGATAAGGGGATAGAGGTTGTTGTTTTTGGAGCGGGAACCGAAACGGGAAAGGTCCTGAGGGATTCCAGCGGGAGAATAGTGACAGATAAAACCGGGAATGAGGTTATTACCAGACTGGACCGGTCGAAACTCAAGTATATAGCTTCTTCTCTCGGGGGTTCATACTTTGAAATGTCTGCAAGCGGTTCCGTTTCAGAAGCTGTCGACTCACTCGCTTTAAATATATCCTCTTCAAGGCTGGTCACTGCCGGAGAAGAGGCATACACATTTTATCTTTTTCTTGCAGTGCTTTTACTGATTTTATTCGTTTCGATAAGGATTTTCCCATGGAAAAACGTTTTTTAATACTGATACCTTTCATTCTGTTACTTGTTTCGTGCAGTGATCAGGGTATCTACATAGACATCTTCTCAGGGAACTATGCGTATTCCCGGGGAGAATACCAGGATGCCAACCTCCTTTATATCAAAGCGAGTCACCGGGGGATCTATCCTGATTACGTAGCCTATAACCTTGGAAATGTCTATTACTCACTTGGCGAGGCTGCTCCTGCCCTGGGGAAATGGGAAGAATCATCTCTTTCAAAGAATAGTGATGTAGCCTTCTCTTCACTGTACAATAAAGGGGTGCTCCTTTTTGAATTAAGCAGGTATGAAGAAGCCTTTGCTTCCTTTAAAGAGGCATTGGAGATCAATCCTTCAGATATAGCTACCAAGATAGATCTGGAGTATTGTCTTTTGAAAATGAATTTACGGAATGAGAGTGTTAAACCGGTGGTGGAGGTTAAGAAGAACCCTGCTGATGAAGCCAGGAAGGCGGATGCCATGAGGGTTCTTGATTTTGTTAAACGGATTGAGAAGCAGACCCTCAAGGCGGAAACTGCGGAATCAGGAAGCACGGAGGAGCTTTTAAATGACTGGTAAAGCCCTCTTTCTCAGCAGTTTACTTATAGTTGCTGCCTCTTTGGTTTTTTCAGAGGACGTAATAATGGAAGTGAAGCCCAATCCTGTCCGGAAGGGATATCAGTTTCTTGTAACGCTCTACATTGATCATGATAATACCTCTGAAGTAACTGTTGTCCAGCCGAAAATACCGGAAGAGTTCAAGCTTGTCCGCGGCCCGGCAGTAAGGAGCTACTATGTAACGATGGACAGTGGCAAAGCCAGGAAAAAAACCAGGGTTCAGTATACTTTTCTGTCCCGTAAGACTGGCCGGTTTGTCCTTGGAAGTTACCGGATCAATGCAGCAGGGAAGGAATACAGTACCGAACCTGTTCTTATTGGGGTGGGAATATACAAGGACAAAAGGTTTTTTATTCCTTACGAAGTCTCCTGGAGGAACGTGGACACTTCCTGTTATGTCGGGCAGGCGGTTCCCTTGACAGGACAAGTGGCAAATTTGCCGGAGATACTTATATTTGAGAAGGTGGAAGTTCCCTCGCCCTCCAGCGGTATCTTTACCCGCATTGATGATCCGGGGCCAATTACCAAGGAACCGGCAGGAAATGAAGTCCTCTATACTGTACCGGTTGCCGGATATATATATACCCCATCGAGGGAAGGAGCGGTAAAAATTCCCGGAATTAAGATCCGTGCGGAAGGGATTACTTCCTATTCCGGTACCCTGACTCTAAAGGTCAAGGGTATTCCTTCGGAGATCCGTTCAACCGGAGCTATAGGGGATTTCACCAGAAGATTCAATCTGGAAGAAGAATCGTCACGGATCAGCGGCGGGACCAGACTTCACGTTGTAGTAGAGGGTGCTGGAAACCTTAATTATCTTGAAATACCTCCTCCTGAAGGGGACGGCATGACGATTTCTGAAGCGAAAGATGAACAGGATTATCACGGAACCATAAACGGATTCGAAGGGAGGAGGGAAAAAGTTTTTACTCTCCTGTTTTCCGAACCCGGAGAAAAAGAGATCCGTATACCTCCATTTCCCTTTCTGGACCCCGTTACAGGCGATGTTACCGTACTGAAATCAGGGCGTGTTTCTGTAACGGCCCTTGATTCCGATTCCAAAGCAGAGGCTGATCCATTTGCTTCCTTCCTTCCTGAAGACACTGCAGCTTCGCATTTTCCGGTAAAATCGGGAAGGTACAAGGATCCGGAAAGTTATCTTTGGCTGCTGCCGGGGCCGCTTGTTTTTATTATATTCTATTTGAAAAGAAGAAAGAAATTCCTTTTGATTTCCCTGATCCTGTTAACTTTGACAAGCACCTCTCTGGGGGCCGGTACCGAAAATAAAGGGAGCAGGCTGTTTCGGGAGGGGAATTACGGGAAAGCTCTTGATTTGTATTTAAGCGAGCTTGGGGAGTTTCCTGATTCTCCTTCATTGTTTTATAATGCTGCTCTTTGTTATAACCGTCTTGGAATGATAGATAAGGCAGTTTATGCCGCGAATACCGCTTTGATGTATAATCCATTCAAGGATGAATACAGGAGTTTTGTTCATGCTGTTGAGATGACTTCGGGGATAGAGTATTCCCTGCAGATGGGGAAAAGCGTGTATCCTGATATTTTTCTCTTTCTTATGACCATTGCAGTCAACGGAGCAGCTTTTGCAGGTGTGATCTATCTTGTCAGAAAGAGGAATTCCTTTCTCATCCTGGCGGTTCTTCTCTCAGTAATAAGCATTATCACCTCCGGAGCGCTTGTGAGATCGTCCTGTCAGTGGAAACAGCATTACGGGATTATAAATCACCAGTTTGAGGGGGTAAAGAAAATCCCCGATGAAAACTCTGATTCCGGCTTTGAGGTAAAAGAGGGAGAGATGGTCAAGGTAATCGGTTCCTCGGGAGATTACGAGTTTATAGAGAATGGTATCGGATTGAAGGGGTGGCTTAAAAAAGATTCCCTGCTGATTCTGGGGGGCGATATTGACCCTCTGAAAGTGCTGACAAAGGCGAAGTGATGGATTTTAATAAAATTCTGGATACGTGGGACAACTGGGAAGATTTCAAGGATAAAGACACGGTGTCAGAATCCAGAATCTCCGAGAAAAAGATCAGAATAAATGCCCGAATTGACCTCCATGGTATGACAAAGGCTGAAGCGGAGAAAGCTCTGGACGATTTTTTTAAAGCCTCAAGCCGGTCGGGATACAGGAAGGTGCTTATTATTCATGGCAAGGGAAATCACTCCGCAGGGGGTGGAGTCCTTTCAAAGTGGATAAAAACTTACCTGGAAAAATGCCCTTATGCGGGAAAAAGCGGGTATGCTGCGAGAGATAACGGGGGTAAAGGAGCGACATGGGTCCTGATTAAAAGATGATCAGCGTTCCCGGTATATTATCCTGCCTCTTGTAAGATCGTAGGGGGACAGTGCTACACGTACCTTGTCTCCCGGGACAATCCTTATGTAGTGTTTGCGCATTTTCCCTGAAAGATGGGCCAGAATTTGATGCCCGTTCTTGATTTCAACTTTAAACATTGTGTTAGGAAGAGATTCCTTTACAATTCCTTCTACTTCTATTGCTTCCTCTTTTGCCACAGATCCTCCAGGATTTTCATTATGACTTAATAGTAAAAGAATCAAAAATAATTGTCAAGGAGTTGACATTTTTAGATTATTAATACAAATTCACTCACCTTAAATGAGTTGTCGTGCTGTAAAAAGGGTAGGCTATGGATGAAAAATTTGTAGAAAAGATGAAAAAACTGCTCCTTGAATCCAAGGAAGACATAATGCGGTCTCTGATTTCCGAAAGCAGGGAGTTTGAAGCAATTG
>QNBL01000016.1 GCA_003641695.1 Spirochaetota bacterium | reverse complement strand
CGGCTCCGGATCCCTTTGCCCGGACAGATTCCGGTATTGAGGGTGATGTTTTCGTTACTCTCAATGTGCAGGACAACACCAGTATCAGGCACTGGATGATGGATATAATAGATAAAACGGGGGATATCCTGAGAACCTATTCAGGAGAAGGGGACCCCTCAGGGGATATAACCTGGAAGATCGCAGCTGAAGGTGAAGCGGAACAGGTTCCCGCCGGGGGAGAAGAGGGTATTACGTTGAAGCTCACTGTCTTTGATGAGGGAAGCAACGCAACTGTTTACGAAAAAAATGTGCCGATAGATATCCTCCTGGTAATGAAGAACGGAAGAAAATACATTTCTGTACCGAACATAATCTTTGGCGCCTATAAGTATACCCTGGATTCCGCGGGAACAAAGTTTCTCAACAGGAATAATGAATCTCTGGACAGGGTTGCCCGGATCTATAAAAAGTATTCCGGGTACGGCCTTATTCTTGAAGGACATGCCCTGGATATCTACCTGGGAACACCGAGACAGGACAGGGAAGAGAAGATCCTGGTTCCTCTGACACAGCACCGTGCCGAAACGGTTAAGGCAGCCCTTGTGAAGAGAGGTATGGATGAAAGCAGAATTACGGTGGAGTTTTACGGAGGGCTGCACCCCGTTGCTTCTGTTACTGACAGAACAGTATGGTGGAAAAACAGACGGGTTGAATTTGTAATGACCGATCCGGAATAAAATTGCTGCATGAAATAGTGTGTGCTCCCTCTGTTTCAGGGGGAGTTTTTTGTTAAAACTTTAACAATAGTTTGTTAAATGATTAATCTTTTCTTGACATCGTGTTTTCTGTAGAGTATTGTTGAGGGGAATAGTTTCTCTTTAAAAAATAAGGATGATTTTAATGGGTGCAAAGAAAGAAAAAAGAGTTGTACTTGAAACGAGGCATGTAAAAAAACAGTTCCCGAAAGTTCTTGCCAACGACGATATAAACATGGTTCTGTACGAAGGAGAGATACTTTCGCTGCTGGGAGAAAACGGTGCTGGCAAGTCAACTCTTATGAACGTCCTGTATGGTTTATACAAACCAACTTCAGGGGAGATCCTCCTCGAAGGTGAACAGGTGGAGTTTTCTTCACCGAAAGATGCAATCCGCCAGGGGCTTGGAATGGTTCATCAGCATTTTATGCTGGTGGATAACCTGACGGTGACGGAGAACATTATTCTTGGTTCCGAACCGGGAAAGTATGATTTTATTGATTACAAAACTGCACGTAAGGAAGTTGTTTCCATTTCTGAAAAATATCATCTGCACGTAGATCCCGATGAGGTTATTGAAAACCTGTCTGTTGGCGTGCAGCAGCGGGTCGAGATACTCAAAGCACTGTACCGGAAGGCCAGAATCCTGATTCTGGACGAGCCAACTGCGGTTCTTACTCCCCAGGAAGTTGATGAACTTTTCGAAGTTGTCGGACGCCTCAGGGAAGATGGTGTTTCCATAATTATTATTACCCATAAACTGGAAGAGGTAAAGGCAATCTCCGACAGGGTATACATCCTGAAAAGAGGAAAGATTGTGGGAGAGCGGGAAACCTCCCAGGTAACAAAAGAGGATCTTGCAAATCTTATGGTTGGAAGAGAGGTTGTTCTGACCGTTCACAAGGATGAGAAAGAGGTTTCAGGAGAACCGATTCTGCAGCTTGAAGATGTGGTGGTTAAGAATCAGAAGGGGATAAACGCCCTCGATGGAATATCCCTTGATGTCAGACCCGGAGAGATTGTGGGAATTGCCGGAGTTGACGGAAACGGCCAGTCGGAACTGGAAGAGGCCCTGGTGGGGCTTTTAAAACTGGAAAGCGGGCGGATTCTCTATAAAGGAGAGGACATTGCCGTTCTTGATACCAAGCAGCGGCGAGGGAAGGGCGTTGCCAGTGTCCCGGCAGACCGCCAGAAGTTCGGTCTTGTTCTCCCCATGAAGGTCTCAGAGAACATGGTTCTGGGATTTCACGATGAAAAACCCTTTGTAAAGGGTATAAACCTTGCTCTGGATACAATAAAGACCCATTCAGAAAGGCTTGTGGAGGAGTACGATATCCGTACCCCCGGAGTTGAGGTTCCTGCAGGGAATCTTTCCGGAGGGAATCAGCAGAAAGTAATTCTTGCCAGGGAGCTTTCGAGTGATCCCGATTTTCTTCTGGTAGCTCAGCCTACACGGGGACTGGATGTTGGAGCAATAGAGTATATTCACTCCCAGATATTAAAAATGAGGGAAAAGAATGTCGGAATACTCTTAATCTCTCTTGAACTGGAGGAGATATTTTCACTTTCTGACAGAATCCTGGTTCTGTATGAAGGAAAGATTGTAAAGGAGTTTCTTCCTGAAAACACTTCGGATAAAGAAGTGGGATTCTATATGACAGGCGGTAAAAAGACCGCAGAGGATAGGGCCTGATATGCAGATTACCAAGTTAAAACCGCTCTTCTATACAGTTATCGTATTGCTGGCACTTGTCGGTTCGCTGATGTATTTTGCATCCATATTTTCCGGGATTCTTTTAATCCTTGCTGCGGCAGTGCTTTATTTTGTGTACTATGGATTATCTGTGGGGAAGGGGGCTTCGAAAGCACTTGCCCTGTCCTTCCTTAAAAGCCTTCTGATACCGGTAATAGGTGTGGCTTCTGCTCTTTTAATAGGGGGAATTATTATGGCAGTTACCGGATACGATCCGGTAACTGCCTACAAAGCCCTTTTCTACGGTGGACTGGTAAAGAACTGGTCTGTCTCGGTACTTAATGCAGCCCCCCTTATTTTTACCGGGTTGTCTATTGCATTTGCCTTTAAAGCGGGGCTCTTTAATATTGGTGCAGAGGGACAGTATTATGTGGGAGCAGTTGTTGCCACATTCCTGGGGCTTCATTTTAACATGCCCGCGCTCCTTTCAATTCCGATTATATTCCTTGTTGCAGGGCTCCTCGCTGCGTCTTACAACTTCATACCTGCACTTTTGAAAGTGAAGACAGGAGCTCACGAAGTTATTACCACCATGATGTTTGCCCAGATTGCACGATACCTGTCATCCATTTTTATCCGGGGAATGGGAGGCAGCAGCGATGGTCCGCATCCATACGTTACCGATCCGATTCTCAAGTCAAACTGGCTGCTCAAGATGAAGTCGATCTTCCCTCATGCAAACTACAGGGTGCATATAGGGATATTGATTGCCATAGGGATGGCTCTCTTTGTACAGTACATACTGACCCGTACCAAATTCGGTTTTGAAATCCGGGCGGTTGGTCAGAACAAGGACGCAGCACGTGGACAGGGAATAAAGGTCGGGCGGAATATATTTATTGCACTGCTTTTTGCAGGGTTTCTTGCCGGTTTCTCCGGTGTAAACCAGGTTCTCGGGCTTGATCATAAGCTCTACGAAAATCTCAATGCCGGGTATGGTTGGGATGGTATCTCCGTTGCTCTTCTGGCATCCAACAACCCCATCGGAGTTATTTTTACCTCTCTTCTCTGGGGTGTTCTGGCTGCAGGAGGGCAATACATGTCCAGAACGGTTCAGACACCAAATTCCATTGTTGAGATTATCAAGGGGATAATCCTTTTCCTGATTGTCGCCAAGTATATTTACATCCATATCGGACATAAGTTTAAAAACAAAAAGAAAGAGGAAAGAGAGGCAGTTAAATGAGTGGAATAGCTTCGATATTAAATACAGACCTGCTGGTTGCAACGATCCGTCTTTCAACTCCTATTACCCTTGCGGCAATCGGAGCTACCATATGTGAACGTTCCGGAATAGTTAATATTGCAATGGAAGGGATCATGATTATCGGCGCCTTTTTTGCCGCTGTAGCTGCTCTTTATACCGGGAATCCGTGGATCGGGCTTCTGGCCGGCGTGGCTGCAGGGGGTATTTTTTCCCTGATTCATGCAGTTGCCACCATTACATTTCACCTGGACCATGTTGTGTCCGGAGCGGTAATGAACATCCTCTCATTCGGGATTGTACGGTACCTCATGGTAATGATCTTCGGCCACCCCGGTACCTCCGATGCCATCCCCGTCGGACTGAAGGCATACCAGTTTGCCATTCCCGGATTGTCAAAGATTCCTGTATTGGGGCCGGTATTCTTTGATCAGACACCCATAGTGTATATGTCCTTTGTTCTGGTTATTCTTACTTTGATTTTTCTCAAGAAAACAAAAACCGGACTGCACCTGAGAGCTGCAGGGGAGCATCCCCTTGCTTTGGAGACAATTGGTGTTTCCGTTTACAAGATGAGATACCTCGGAGTGTTTATTTCCGGTCTGCTGTCCGGACTGGCGGGAGCGTATCTTTCCATTGAAAACAGTATTTCCTTTACCGAAGGGATGGCAAACGGAAGAGGATTTATTGCTCTTGCTGCAATGATATCGGGAGGCTGGAGTGCCATAGGTTCTTTTGTAGCAGCTCTGTTCTTCGGTTTTGCCGATGCTTTTCAGGTCCGGATGCAGGTTTTCAAGGTGCTGAATATTCCTTCGGAGATATTTATCATTTTCCCGTACGTTGCTACGGTTCTCGCTGTGGCTGGGCTGGTCAGGAAATCCAGACCTCCGAAAGCAGACGGTATTGATTTTATAATAGAAAAAGAGGGAGCTTAGGTTTTTGCATTTATTGATTCCGTTGAGAATCATAAAAATATATAAAGGCATTTTTTATAGGAGGCATGTAATGTCAAAAATGACAAAGATTACTGTGATTATGTTGGTGATTTCCATGGTATTTGCTGGTTTGATTTTTGCAAACGGCGGCAGTGAAACTGCTCCGGCAGCGGAGAAATCCAAGGTAATAATCGGTATGGCAACAGACGTAGGCGGACTTGGCGACAAGTCTTTCAACGACGGTTCATATCAGGGGCTTCTCGACGCAAAAGCAGATTTCGGTATCGATGCACGGGTTGTTGAGTCAAAACAGCAGACTGACTATGTTCCGAACCTGTCCGGTCTTGCAGAAGACGGAGCACAGGTCGTATTTGCAGTAGGGTTCCTCATGGGTGATGCACTTATTGAAGCTGCAGAGAATCATCCCGATACCAGTTTTGCTGGAATCGATATATTTGTTGATCCTTCAAAAGCACCCAAGAACGTAGAGGGACTTCTCTTTAAGGAACAGGAATCCGGTTATGTAGCAGGTGTTGTAGCAGGTCTTTTAACAAAAAAGTATGCTTCAGCATCCGACAGACTGAACGATGACAACGTAGTTGGAATGGTCCTCGGTATGGATATCCCGCCTGTTGAGAGATACCAGGCCGGGTTTTATGCCGGTGTAAAGTCGGTTAATCCTGATTGTAAAGTTCTGAGTGTTGTAACCGGAACCTTCACTGACCAGGCAAAAGGAAAAGAAGCTGCTCTTGCAATGATCGAACAGGGGGCTGACATTATTTTTCAGATTGCAGGACTTACCGGACTCGGTGCTATCAATGCAGCTAACGAAGCTGGTGTTGCTGCTATTGGTGTAGATGTTGACCAGAGCGGTGTAGCTCCGGATGCAGTAATTACTTCTGCAATCAAGGGTATTACCAGAGCTGTATACCTGACAATCAAAGCTGATCTTGAAGGAACCTTTGAAGGCGGCGGCAACAAAGTTTTCGGTATCAATGAAGATACTACCGGTATTTCTCCCTTTAACAAATGGGACAGCATTGTACCCGGTGATGTTAAGGCAGCTGTACAGAAAGCAATTGATGATCTGAAATCAGGTAAGGTTGTAGCTCCGGCTTCAAGAAAAGAAGCAGGGTACGAAGGTTAAGTAACCTGGAATCGAAAAAAGACCGGGCCTTGTGCCTGGTCTTTTTTTTCATGCGCCCGGCAGGGTGCACTCACATGGAGGTTTTATGAGCAAACGAACGGAATTACTCAAAGGAGCAGCGGATTATATAGCATCAAAGATAGATTTTACCCCTGAAATCGGGATGATCCTGGGTTCTGGTCTCGGTGTTCTCGGAGAGGAGGTTGAAAATCCGGTTGTTGTAAAGTATGGGGACATCCCCTCTTTCCCGCAATCAACGGTGGAAGGTCATGCCGGACAGATGATACTTGGTGATCTGGAAGGAAAGAAGGTCCTCGTTATGCAGGGGCGTTTCCATTATTACGAAGGCTACTCCATGGATACTGTGGTATTCCCCGTCCAGGTCATGAGACTTCTCGGGATAACGAGTTTTCTGGTTACAAATGCGGCGGGAGGAGTGAACAAATCTTTTAATCCCGGTGATCTCATGATAATCAGCGATCATGTAAAACTGAGTATGGACAATCCCTTAAGGGGCCCCAATGAAGGAAGTCTTGGCCCGCGGTTTTACGATATGTCCGATGGATACTCAGCACGGTTGCGGAAACTGGCACAAAAAGCCGGAGCAGAGCTCGGTATCCCCTTGAGGGAAGGGGTCTACGCTTTGATGGGTGGACCGAACTACGAAACTCCGGCGGAGATCAGGATGCTGCGAACCATGGGGGCGGATGCAGTGGGTATGTCGACAGTGCCGGAGGTATTGGCAGCTGTTCATGCCGGCATGGAGGTCCTTGGTATTTCCTGTGTAACCAACATGGCAGCAGGGGTTCTTGACCAGCCTTTGAACCATGAGGAAGTGATAGAGACCGCTGCAAAGGTGCGAAGGGACTTTATAGCTTTGGTACGGAAAATTGTGTCCCGGTGGGAGCAGGTATGAAAGATAACATGATAAAAAATTCTGCCCTGGCAGAGGAGGGGCTGAGAAAAATAAACTGGGTGCGTAAAAACATGCCTATTCTACGTTTGATGGAAAAGGATTTTGAAGAAAACCAGTACTTTAAGGGAGTGAGGATAGCCCTGAGTATCCATCTTGAAGCAAAAACAGCTGTGCTGGCACTCCTGTTTGCTGCAGGAGGGGCGGAAATTTCGGTAACCGGCAGTAATCCTCTCTCTACAAAGGATGATGTTGTTGCAGCTCTGGATAAGGCGGGGCTTCATGTTTATGCATGGCATGGTGCATCAAAAGAGGAATATCATGCTCACATAAATGCAGCAATGGATATCAAACCGCAGATTGTCATTGATGATGGAGGAGATCTTGTCGAGCTGCTTCATGAGGAACGGAAAGAGCTTGTCAGTGGAGTGTTCGGAGCCTGTGAAGAGACAACCACCGGTGTTTTGAGAAACAAAGCCCGGGAGAAAGCGGGGAAACTCTCCTTTCCCGTGGTGGCGGTTAACGATGCCTGGTGCAAGTACCTCTTTGACAACAGGTATGGAACGGGGCAGTCAACTCTTGATGCTGTTATGAGGACTACCAATCTGGTTATCTCAGGAAAGAGTGCGGTGGTTCTTGGATACGGATGGGTCGGAAAAGGGGTGGCTGCACGGTTAAAGGGGATGGGTGCCCGGGTAACGGTTACAGAGATAGATCCTGTAAAAGCCCTTGAGGCAGTAATGGACGGTTTCGAGGTAAAGAGCATGGATGAAGTTTCTCCGTATGGAGAGATATTCATTACTGCTACCGGAAATACCGGGGTTATCACCGGAGAACACTTTGAAAAGATGAAAGACGGGGTTATCCTCGGCAATGCAGGGCACTTTCCTGTCGAGATTGATCTTTCTGCCCTGAATAGACTTGCTGTACACCGGGAAGAGGTCAGAGAAAATCTGTTCGGCTATATGCTGCCTGACGGGAGATGGATAAACGTTCTGGGAGACGGAAATATTGTAAATATAGCCTGTGCAGACGGTCATCCAGCGGAGATTATGGATATGAGTTTTGCACTGCAGGCATTGTCGGCAAAGTATCTTCTGGAAAATCACCAGGATCTTGAAAACAGAGTCAGGAAAGTACCCGACAAGATTGATGTCCGTGTTGCAGAGCTCAAGCTGCAGAGTCTGGGGATTACGATTGATTCGCTTAGGGATGATCAGAAGGAATATCTGGAAGGCTTTTAAGGGGAAACCATAAAGTTCCTCCATAAAAAAGAGTATCATGGTTTTTTTGCTTTCTGCACCCCTTTACAATATTAAAAATTAAAATTACTTTTGTCTCATACTCAAAACGGGAGTTTATTCATGGATATTGATGTAAAAAGCCTGCACCCTCTGGAGATAAAGCTCCTGAGAGCGGTGGGTGACAGTGACGAGATTACAACGCAGAGTATTATCTCTCTTTTATCATATAAACTGGGGCAGTGTAACCAGGCTTTTAGCTGGCTTTCTGCAAAGTCATACATAAAAGAGGTTAAGAGAACTGCCAGGGTCTACTATGAGATAACAGAACGGGGAAGGGAATACGGAGTAAAGGGTGTTCCCGAAATACGTATAATTGAATTGATACAGAAAGACGGTCCAAAGACCATGGTAGAGATAGCATCACTCCTGGGACTTCAGAACAAAGATGTAGGTTCCGCATTCGGTCAGCTTTCCAAAGAAAAGGTTCTTGCCATGGATAGTGAGAAGAGGGTAAACATTGCCTCCGGGGAGCTGCCTGCACGGATAACAGTTCTTTCCGGACTCTTGAAAAGAGCCATGGAGACGGACCTTCTCGACGAGGACAGTCTGAGCCTTGAGGAGAAGGAGGTAATCAGGAATAACAGTAAAAAGAGGGGCGCTGCGGGAGCTCCTTTCAAGGTAATAGAGCGGGAAGAAGTTGTGTATACCCTTACCGAGGAGGGGAAAAAGGTAAAGAATTTTCTGATCGCCGAGGGGGTAACCGGTGAAGAGATTGGAGCCCTGACTCCCGAGATGCTTTCTTCAGGCAGCTGGAAAGGAAAATCCTTTAGGGAGTATACTATTAATACCCCTGCAAACAGGGTTCTTCTTGGCAGACGTAATCCCTACGGGGAGTATCTGCAATGGGTCAAGGACAAACTAACATCCCTCGGCTTTGAAGAGTTTGACGGTCCTCTGGTGGAGAACGAATTCTGGAACGGCGATGCACTTTTTATGCCTCAGTTTCACAGTGCCAGGGATATTCACGATGTGTACTATATAAAGAATCCTTCACATGCAAAAGAGATAGAACAACCCTACCTGGATCAGGTCGCTGCAACACATGAAAACGGCTGGAAAACCGGAAGCCGTGGATGGGGATACCGATTCGACAGAGATTTTACCCGCCGGCAGGTAATGAGAAGCCAGGGAACTGTTCTCTCGGCGAAACAGCTTCATAAGGCAAAGATCCCCGGAAAGTATTTTGGTGTAGCCCGGTGTTTCAGGTACGATCAGGTGGATGCGACTCACGGTGCCGATTTTTACCAGACTGAGGGGATTGTTCTTGGAGAGGATGTAAACTTACGGACTCTTCTGGGACTGTTAAAGATGTTCGCCGAGGAGGTTGCCGGTGCTCAGGAGGTCAAGTATGTACCGGGGTACTTCCCCTTTACCGAACCTTCCATAGAGGTACATATAAAACACCCGGTTCTCGGCTGGTTTGAACTCGGGGGAAGCGGGATATTCCGTCCTGAGGTAACAAAAGCAATGGGAATTGATGTACCGGTGCTGGCATGGGGACTTGGAATTGACAGGATGGCTCTTATGCACCTCGGACTGAACGATTTACGGGAGCTGTTTACCCCGGATATAGAAAGTGTTCGATTACGGAGGAAAAATTAGTAATGCCCAAGATAGAAGTACAGAGAGAGGATCTTTATCGATACATAGGCAGGGAATACACCAACGATGCGCTGGAAGATATTCTCCCTTACGCAAAGGCGGAACTTGACGGAGTCGATGAAGAATCAGGGATTCTCAAGATAGAGCTAAACGATACAAACCGCCCGGATTTGTGGTCCACTACCGGTCTGGCCCGGCAGATTAGCCTCTATGAGGGGCTGTCCCAAAAAGACTATGAATTTTCCACAGACTACGGGGACAGGGTAATAAAGGTTGATCCCTCCATAAAGGATGTGCGTCCTTATATTGTAGCCTTTGCTGTAAAGGGAAAAGGGATAAGTGATGAAGGGCTTAAGGATATCATTCAGACACAGGAAAAACTATGCTGGAACTACGGAAGAAAGCGCCGTTCCATTGCGATGGGTGTTTACCGCAGTGATCTGTTTTCATTTCCGGTAATCTACAAGGGTGCGGATCCTGACACAACATCCTTTATTCCTTTGGGCGAAGAGAGAAAGATGACCCTCAGAGAGATTATTTCCGAACATCCCAAGGGACAGGAGTACGGACATATTGTAGCGGATGAAAAGGTATTTCCTTTCATAACCGATGCAGAGGGCAAGGTTTTGAGTTTCCCTCCGGTCATAAACTCAGCAGAGATTGGAGCGGTTCTTGAAGGAGATTCAAACCTTTTTATTGAGCTGACCGGAACCGACATGCCTTCTCTTGTACTTTCAGCTTCAATAGTTGCCTGTGATTTTGCAGACAGCGGTTTCGAAATCCTTCCTGTAAAGGTTGAATACCCCTATGATACCCCCTTTGGAAGGGAGATGGTAACTCCTTATTACTTCCAGGAACCTGCCCGGGTTGAGGTCTCGTATGTCAACAAGCTTCTTGGAACAGATCTTTCGGCAGCTGAAATGACAGCTGCTCTATCAAGAATGGGAGTGTCTGCACAAGAGGAGGCGGGTATCATCACCATAGAAGTCCCTCCCTACCGGAACGACTTCCTCCATCCTGTGGATATTGTTGAGGATATAATGATGGGTAAAGGGATGGATCGTTTTTCCCCGCTGATGCCCTCCTCTTTTACCGTTGGAAGACTTACCCCTGAGGAGGAGTTTGCCAGAAAGGTAAAAGATATAATGATTGGACTCGGATTTCAGGAGATGATGTACAACTACCTGGGATCGAAGAAGGATTATATAGAAAGGATGAACGTTGCCGGAAATGAATACATTCAGATTGCCAATCCCATGACTGAGAATTATGAGTTTGTCAGAGCCAGTATTCTTCCGTCGCTTCTCAATTCGGAATCGGTTTCCGCTAATGCGGTTTATCCTCACAATATATTCGAGATAGGGAAGGTGTCGTTTCTGGAACCTTCGGATAATTCGGGTACTGTTACCAGAAACTACCTTGGTTTTCTAAGTGCAGGCCGAGAAGAGGGGTACAACAGTGTGAACGCTGTTGTATCGGCTGTCTTTTTCTACCTGAATAAAGAGTACACGTTAAAGGAGACCGCAGATTCCCGGTTTATTAAGGGACGGTCTGCAGAGATATACTATAATGGTATGAGAGCAGGAATATTCGGAGAGACAAACCCTGTTGTTCTGGAGAACTGGGGGATTCAAATGCCCTCCTCCATATGCGAGATAGATCTGGATATAATTCTTTAAGGGAGTGTGTTTATGGATGTAAAGATTAGTGCTGTTCAGCTTGAATGGGAAGAAGAGTGCAACATTATTGTCGGTCAATCGCACTTTATCAAAACAATTGAAGATATCCCCGAGATTCTGGTATCTTCGGTCCCCGGAATAGAGTATGGAATGGCTTTTAACGAAGCTTCGGGTCCCTGTCTGGTCCGTACCGAAGGAAATGATGAAAAACTGACTGCAGAGGCTGTAGAATGTGCACTCAAAGTGGGAGCAGGACATACCTTCTACCTGATAATGAGAAAGGCTTACCCCATAAATGTTCTGAATCAGATTAAAGCATGTCAGGAAGTTGCCCGGATTTATGCTGCTACGGCTAATCCCCTTCAGGTTCTCGTTGCTGAAACCGGGATGGGGAAGGGTATTGCCGGGGTAATAGATGGATTTAGTCCGAAGGGAGTCGAAACAGAAAAAGATAAAAATGATAGAAAAAATCTTCTAAAGGCGTTAGGATATAAGCTATCATAGTTTTTTAGGAGCTACTAATGAAGGAAGTGTTGATTATTGGTGAGTCGGGGCTTTTCAGGGAGTACCTCGGTGCGAAGCTCGAAGAGTACGGTATGGAAGTTGTCTTTGCTTTAAACGGTCTCGACGGGATTTCGAAGATGCGGAATGAACTTCCGGATCTTGTTATCATGGATCATATGCTGACCCGTAAGAGCAGTATGGAAGTTCTCGCCGATAAGCAGAATGACCGGAATCTGGCCGGAATCCCGGTTATTATGATCGCCTCTTCCGTAGACAAGCGTCATGTGGTTCAAATGGCCAGTTCAAACGTTAAGAAGATACTTTCAAAGCCTATAAAGATGGACGTTCTGTTTAAAAGCATAAGTGATCTTGCCGGTGTGGAAATAAGAATGGATACAACTCCGTCTGTTCTGGAAGCTCACTTTAACGAGGATATTCTTTTTATAGAGGCAGCTCAGGGGCTGAATACTGAAAAGATCGAGCTTCTCAGGTATAAACTCAAGGAGCTTCTGAACCTCTATGATGTGAGAAGCCCCCGTATACTGCTCATGATGAGCAGCCTTGCTATGGATGATACAACCCCCTCCAAGATCAGGCGTCTTTTAGAGATTATAACCGAAAATGCCCAGGAACATCTAACACTTATTCAGATACTTACCGGTTCCGAGGATATTAAAAAAATAGTAAGCAGTTCTTCAAAATTCTCATCAATAAAGATTTCTGATAACCTTGCCGCTGCCATGGACAGCCTGATTGGTCTGAAACCGGATTCCTTCGCTCATGAGGAAATTGTTCAGGAAAAACTTCTTAAAGCTACCGGGCAAAAAAAAGAGGGACAGGAAACGGTTCAGATGAGATTTGACTCGGAACAGGTCGCGGAGGAAGAAAGGGATCAGCTTGCAAGTATATTCAACAGCAAAGCTACGGTAGCTGTTGTCGATGACGATCTTATCATTAGGGAGTTGGTCAGAACGGTGTTTTCTGAAACATCCTGGGAGCTTCGCCCCTATGTTAACGGCAAGGAATTCCTCATTGCGGAAAAGGATATGGATTTTGATCTTGTTTTTCTTGATCTGATGATGCCGGAGATAGATGGTTTTCAGGTCCTTGAGTATTTGAAGAAACATGACAAGAAACTCCCTATCATAGTTTTCTCAGCGCTCTCACAGAAAGAGACAATACAGAAAGCCATAAGTTATGGGATAAACAGCTACATGATAAAACCCCTTGTTCCGGAGAAGATTCAAAAGAAGGCCATCGAAGTCTTAAGCAGCACTTTCTGAGTATGGCTGATACTGGACTTTTTTCAACAGTATTTTCACAATCTCCTATTGCAATTGTCATCCTCGGAAGAGAAGGAGAGATTGTAAAGTATAACCGGGCTTTTGAAATACTTTCAGAAGGAGTTTCGATGCTGAAAGGGGCTCTGCTTTCAGAGCTTCTGCATCCTGCAGAAAAAGAGGTTTTTGATGCGAATTTAAAGAAGGTACTCTGCGGCCAGATAAATACTTTTTCTCTGGATCTCAGATATCAGCATCGAAAGGGTACACCGGGCTGGATACGGGTGAGAATCAAGGCCGGAAAAAACCGCTATTCCGGGAAGTGGTTCATAATAGGATATCTTGAAGATATTACGGAACAGAAGCAGTATGAAGCCCGTTTGATGGAATCCAAGGAAATTTCGGAGCATGCCCAGGAAGTTGCAGAGCGGGCTGCACAAACAAAATCAGACTTTCTTGCAAACATGAGCCACGAGATACGGACACCTATCCACACTATTATCGGGATGTCGGAGCTGTTGGCAGATACCAAACTTGATCCGGAGCAGCAGGAATATTCAGAGCAAATTCAATTCTCGGCTGATGTCCTCCTGGGACTTATCAATGACATTCTTGATTTTTCAAAAATAGAGGCGGGAAAGCTTTCTCTGGAAGAGGTTGATTTTAATCTCTATACGATGGCGGAAAATGCTGTGGATATGGTTGCTCTGGAAGCCCATAAAAGGGGGCTGGAGACAGCTGTATTCATAGAAAGTGATGTTCCCTACATGGTAAAAGGTGATCCTACAAGGCTCCGTCAAATAGTTGTAAACCTTTTCAACAACGCAGTCAAGTTTACGCGTACCGGATCAGTCGTAGTAAAGATCCAGGTTGCCGAAGAAGGTGACGATGACATTACGCTGAAATTCTGCGTTGAGGATACCGGAATAGGAATCCCCGATGACAAGAAGGACAGACTTTTCAAGGTATTTACCCAGGTCGATTCGACAACAACCAGAAAGTATGGAGGAACAGGGCTCGGACTTTCAATCTCCAAGAATCTTGCTGAGATGATGCATGGTACAATAGGAGTTGAGAGTGTGGAAGGGAAGGGGTCAACCTTCTGGTTTACCGTGGTGCTGAAAAAACAAAAGAATTTTCCACAGCAGGATACAATCGAACCCCTTGATATCAACGTTCTTGTTGTTGATGACAATCCTCAGGTTCGGGGATTTTTACGCAGTTATGTGGAATCCTGGGGATGCAGAGTGTTTGAAGCAGCGGATGGGAATCAGGCTCTGGATTTCTTGAGGAGCGATGAAAAACCGGATATTGACCTGTGCCTTATCGATCTACTCCTCCCGGGGATGGATGGATGGCAGCTTGCCAGTGAGATCCATTCTGACGGGAAAATAACAGATGTCAAGCGTATTCTTCTAAGTCCTACCGGGAAAAGCGGCGATGAAGCGAAGATGAAACTCCTCGGCTGGTTTTCGGGATATCTCCATAAACCGGTAAAGAAGTATCAGCTCTTGAACGAGATTCTCAAGGTATTCGACCGGGAAGAGGAGATGCCCTCCTTGACAGATTTTACTATGGAAGAGGAAGCGGTCGAGCTGACTGAAGAGGCCTATACCGGATCCATTCTTGTTGCCGAGGATCATAAAGTAAATCAAATGCTCTTTAAAACCATTCTGGAGAATCTCGGGCATAATGTGGTTCTTGCAGGTAACGGTATTGAAGCAGTGGAAGCAGTCAAGAACAATAATTTTGATATTATTTTTATGGATGTTCAGATGCCTGAGATGAACGGTTACGAGGCAACAGAGGAGATCCGCAGACTTGGCATTAGTGTCCCCATTATTGCTGTTACTGCAAGTGCTGTCAAAGGGGAAAAGGAGAAGTGCATCTCGGTTGGAATGACCGATTTCCTAACCAAACCCTTCAAAAAGAAGGACATTGTTCCGGTGCTTGCAACCTGGATGGAGCCGGCTGAACCGCAAAATATTGAAGAGCTGGAAGAACTTGAGGAACTTGAAGAAACAGAGAGACCGGAGATCTTCGACCTTGAAGAGGCGGTTTCTGTATTTATGGGGAAACGGGAAGTTGTTATGAATCTTCTCCGGGACCTTGTACCAAGAATTGAAAAACAGCTTTCCGATATGGAGAAACAGGCAGCATCCGGTGATTATGATTCTCTGAGAGCGGATGCCCACAAGATAAAGGGAAGCTGTGCAAACATGTACATTAAAAAGGTTTCACAAAAAGCAGGAGAGCTGGAAAAGGCTGCTGTTGACAGAGCGGACACTATAAACACCCTGCTGGACGAGTTAAAAGCGGCTTTTTTTGAGTTTAAAAACTACTGTGAAAAGGAATCTTTCTTTACCGGATAAACTCAACAGATTCGAACCCGGACTCATGGAGAAGCGATGAGAGAAAATCCTCAAGTCTGGCTTCCGCTTCCTTTAAAATCCCCGCTTTCAGAACTCTTTTTTTTATCTCCGGTTTAACAAAGTCAGTTATTTTTTTCCAGTGCAGAGGATCCATCGGCAAGTCAGGATAGTGGTAGTCATTACTGCTGTTGTCTTCAATGATAAACTCAGTTATACCGGTCGGCGGAAGTTTTATGGTAATACTGCTTCCCTCTATCATAAGATCATCCTTTCCTATCAGGTTTACAGAAGGAACCCCCGCTTTGATCAGAGATGTTATAACGACAAACCTGTAGTTGGACCGGTCTAAAGGGATCCCCGTCTCCCGACAGAGATCGTAAAAATCAGTCTGCTTCTGCTCCTCTTCCGTTAAAGGTTCGCCTCTGCTTCTTTTTTTAAGCAGGGAGTACCAGTCCATATCCTTGTTGTAAAAGTCGAAAGGGAAAACGGTTTTGTAAACGTACTCCACCGACGAGAGATTGTAGATTTCGTTTATATGTGTAAGGATTATTTCGGAGCTGCTTGATTTTTCTTTTGTGAAAATCCTGAGGTCGAACTTCTGCAGATAAAAAGCAGCTGCGGCAACAGCTGTCAAAATCAGGATAACAGCAATTATTGTTGTAAGTTTTATCTTTATTTTCATTTTTTTACCTGTATTCAAAGTTCACGGACTCTAAATCGAAACTGGTTGCCAGTTTGCTCACCATCCCCTCAAAATTCTTCCTGGCCTTGTCAAGGATACCCCTCTTAACAGCATCCTTCCTGATCCCCTCTTTCCGGAGGTTCAATTCGTCATAGTAGTCCAGTCTGGAGATCTTCCCCCCCCATTCCTTCACAAAGAACTGATGTATGGATTCTTCATCAGCATCCACTTCAAGAATTTCAGGCTTGGGAAGGGTTATCTTTACCGAGTTAAAAATCCTGCGGACTTCCAGCCCCTTTGAAAGATCGAATCCTGCCCTTGTTACCATGTCTACGGAAAACAAAAGCCGTTTGTCCATGTGTTTAATACCAAGAAACCGGGCTTCTTCATCAAAGTAAAGGATTTCCCTGTATACATATTCGACGGTGGGAATTTCCAGCAAAGAACGTATTTGGTTTTCGATTACCGTGGCAGAGACGGGCCTGATCCGTTCCCTGCAGGAAAGGGTCAGCAGAATAAAAAAGACAGGCAGCAGGAACTTTTTCATGATACTATTCTATTACTATTTCCATGCAAGTCAAACTATTTAATTTCTTTTGCTGCTGCTCTTTCCAGTGCCCAGACAGTATATCTTCTAACCTTCCTGTCCGGATCCTCTTTCAGTTCCTCTAAAACCGTGTTCCCTTCAATACTTTGCAGGCGGTCTACCGCTTTAATGACTTCGATCCGGACCTCTTTTGACGGATCCTTTGCAGCTGTTATCAGATATCTGTATGCTTTCCTGCTCCCTACAAGAGCCAGGAACTCAGCAGCCCTGTAGCGCTCTTCGGGATCTCTATGGACCAGTTTCCGGGCGGTAGTTTCCAGCAGTCCCGAGTTGTCGAGAAACTCCACAGCATATTCACGTAATGGGCTTTTCTTTTCCGAAAGGATCTTTTCGGCTATAATCTCCGCTTTCCGGCCAAGCCTGTACAGGACCTTCATGAAATGAGGGTGGACCTTTGGGGGCGCATCAACAAGAAACTGAAAAAGTTTTCGTATGTAGACATCGTCGTTGAAACTGCACAGTGCATTGATGGTTTCTCCGATCAGTTCCCCGTTTTCATAAAGTTTTTCGGCAAGTGCATCAAAGGATTCCTCTGTGCCTCCGTAAGCAAGTCCGGTCAGCACTGCTTTTTTAACTCCTGCAGTTTCCCCCGGGTCAAAGAGAAGGCCTTTCAGCTGTTCAATCCCTTTTTTAAGCCCGTATCTCCCGATAGCCTTTGCAGTTTCCATTCTGACTTCTTCCTGCGGATCGTGAAGCAGCGGGAGGCACTCATCAAGAGCCTTGCTGTTTCCCGATGCAACAGCAGCTTTAACTGACGCTATACGGACCGCAGGACTGCTGTCCGACAGGAAAGAGAGTATTGTATTCAGAAAGAACAAAAGCTCCTGTCTGGGCAGTGCGGCTATCAGCCGGGAACGTATCTTCTCGTCTCCAGAGGAAAGGAGAAACTCAGCACGCTCATTGAAAAAGTCCGGAGTATTATTAAAAAGATAACCTGCGTATTCGGCTGCATCATCCAGAGAAAGGAGCGGTAGATTTTCAAGGATATATTGAATCCCGCTTGTATCCCTCAGCCTGCCCAGAATTTGCAGAGAACTGGTTTTTATAAGGTATCCATAGGATTCGTCCCTGATAACGGAGATCAGCTCCGGAACATACATGGAAGGGGGAAATCTCAGCATGGTCTGCATAAGTTCTTCCCTGGCCTGGAAATCCGGGTCTTCGAGGAATTTAATAAGCGTAGGGATAAATATCCAGTCTCCTCTTTCAGGGAGTAAAGGGATGATTTTCCTTTGGATAGTTTCGCTGCAGCTGTTTAAAGCAAGCTCACTATTAACAAGGTACAATGCCTCGTCGTTCCCCCTGGCGCATGCGCATTCCAGCGAGTTAAGGTAAAGTTCTTCCGTGTAAGGGTCCCGGGGCGTACCGCTGTAAAGTGCTGCAGCTTTCTTTAGCAGATTGGTAATCAGGGAGCGGT
>QNBL01000015.1 GCA_003641695.1 Spirochaetota bacterium | reverse complement strand
GTGCAAGCTACAATATTTATATTAAAAAAATTCTTTCATCCAGTCCTTCAGCTTTTGTCCGAATCCGGTACCTGTCCTTTTGGCCGGTCGTAATGTAAGCCGGTCATTCTTCATCTGAGACGCCTCATACATTACCAGTCCTACTGCAGTGGAGTATACAGGGCTCATGTATACATCAGAAAGACCTCCCAACCGCGGCGGCATCCCTATCCGTGCCGGAACATCAAAAATTCTGCTTGCCAGTTCAACTACTCCGGGCATTTTTGCTCCGCCGCCTGTTACAACAACTCCTCCCCGAAGGTATTTGAGGTAATTCTTCCGTTCAAGCTGTTCCCGAACCATCGAGAAAATCTCTTTCATCCTCGGTTCTATTATGTTACACACCTCTGTCCTCGGTATTGAAGCCGCCGGCCATCCCCCCACTCCGGGAATAATAACCTCTTCCTCCTTATCCACCAAAGGCATGTAACAGCACCCTGCTTCAAGCTTGATCTTCTCTGCAAAATTTCCCGGGGTCTTAAGCATTATGGAAAGATCATTCGTTACCTGATCTCCCCCTATAGCTACTACATCAGTATGGTACGGTGCTCCGTCTATGTAAACCAGAACATCCGTCGTTCCTCCACCGAGATCAACCAGCAGAACTCCCAGTTCTTTTTCACTCTCAGAAAGTACGGCCTCAGCAGAAGCAAGGGATTGGAGCACGATATCCTCCACCCTGAAACCGGCTCGGTTAACACATTTTAAAACGTTCTGAGCCGAAGTTACCGAGCCTGTTATGATATGGACCTCTGATTCCAAACGGATTCCAATCATATCAATCGGATCTTTAATTCCTCCCTGATCATCCACAACAAACTCCTGAGGAATTACATGAAGAACCTCTCTATCCATGGGGATAACAATTGCCTTGGCAGCTTCGATTACCCTTTTAACATCTTCTTCGTTTATCTCCCGTCCCTTTCCGGTAACAGCGACCACACCTCTGGAATTTATACCCTCTATGTGGGCACCGGCAATTCCCGTTATTACATTGTGTACTTCCCTGCCGGACATCATTTCGGCCGATTCTATAGCTGCAGTTACAGACCTTAATGTTGATTCAATATTTATTACAACACCACGCCTCAACCCCTCTGAAGGGCTTTCCCCTACACCGATAATTTCTACCTGTCCGCGTTCGTTTATCTCACCGATAACAGCGCAGACCTTGGTTGAACCTATATCCAATCCTACCAGTAAATCATCAGACAGCAATTTATTCCCCCCGAATCCTGTATACTGCTTTACCCGTTCTCAGGTCAATCTCTTCAAGATTATTCATACCGCTCTGCATCGAAATTACATCCAGAATCATCACCATATACCTCAGCAGCTTGACATCCAGTTCGTTTCCTATCCTTACCCTGACCTTTGAATTCACCGGATAGAGAACCACCTCATAGTCAAGTCCCTCTTTTTTAACAAATTTGACCTCGGAGATCAAACCGGACAGCTCAGGAGCTGTGTTCCTTACCATATCCAAATCTTTCATAAAAGAACAGAGAGACAAAGGAAGTCTTGCCCCGTTTTTAATATTCGGTGCATAGACACCTGAAATAACCGGGTAATCCATTACGGAGCTGCTGTTTTCTTCAAGAGGGAATAAAACCCCATCGGAATCGACAGCCATGGGGATGGTCCCCGCTCCGCTGTTTACAAGAAAGATTCCGACAGGATTTCTTGCAGTAATAGTCAGCACCAGGGTGGAGGGAAAGACCTTTTTCACCGCCACATTCCTGACAGCAGGAATAGACAGCAGCCTCCCGGCAATATCAGCAGTCCGCACCTCGAAGTAATTCATTCTGGTGTCCAGCCCGGTAAGAGCAAGAACATCAGCTTCACTCAATCCCAGTTCAGGACCTGAAATGATCTCAATCTTTTTAATATAAAGGGATGGGGCTATATAAAAATGAAAGGCTACCTCAAGGATAATAACAGCAAGCAGCAGAATTATCAGACGTATAAAAAATTTCTCAATCTTTTGATTATTCCTGGAAGAAGACCCCGGTCTCCCCGTATTACCATAAACACTGTTTCCAGCAACTACACTACTCACGACTACCCTCCGATGATACATTCCTGGAAAAGTTAAGAATTATTCCGCACATTATAAAAGTAATTAAAACCGAGGATCCTCCGCTTGAAAAAAACGGCAGAGGTATTCCGGTAACCGGTACAAGCCCAGATACAACTGCTATATTTATCAAAGCCTGATACAAAATACTTGTTGTCAATCCAAACATAAGGTAGTAAGCAAAATAATCTTTTTCATAGTATTTCCTGCTCAGAGAATATCCTCTTGCAGCAAACATTATGAACAAAACTACAATTACTGCGATCCCGATAAATCCGGCTTCCTCGCCCAGTACCGCAAAGATAAAATCTGAATGGGCTTCCGGAAGCCCGCCAAGTTTTCTTGTACCGAGGCCAAGTCCCTTTCCCCAGAATCCTCCGCTGCTTAAGGCTATCTTTGCTGCAATAACCTGAAAACCCGCCCGGGAAGGATCACTCCCCGGATCCAGAAAGGCGATCAACCTTCTCACTCTGTGTTCTTTACTAAACAAAAGCATCAAAGCCAAAGGTACAACAGCGGTAAAAATAAAAGCAAAGTACCCGAGATGTATCCCTGCAATAAAGAATATCGACAGAGCGACAAACAAAATAAATACTGCTGTTGAAAAATCATTCTGCATATAGATCAGGGCTGCAAATACCCCGACTATGATAAAAGGAGGCAGAATCCCGTTAACCAGATCATTTTTCTGGTCTTTCTTTTTACTCAATATATGGGAAAGATAGAGAATAAGAGAAAGCTTAACCAGCTCGGAAGGCTGAAAAGAAAGGTTCCCGATAATAATCCATCTTTTCCCGCCCAGAACTTCCCTGCCGACACCAGGGATAAGCGTTGCAATCATCAGAATCAGGGAGACAAACAGCAATAGCGGAATGATTTTTACAAAGATTCCCTTCGGGAGCTTTGAAACGATAAGCATCAGCAGAAAACCGGTCCCCATAAATACAAGCTGTCTGGTTAGAAAGTAAGAAGAATTATTAAATCTGACCATACCATAATAGTAAGAAGCAGAAAAAAGAGAAGCAATTCCAAGACCGGAAAGAAGTATTACCAGAGACAGAAATACAAAATCAGAGGAATCTTTATTAATTTTTTCTGCAGAAAATCCGTATTCCATCATTGTATTTTCAACGTCGAGAGACTGAGGATGGTAAACATGGCTCCCACAATCCAGAACCGTATCACAACCTTGCTCTCAT
The DNA here is from genome assembly GCA_003641695.1 of Spirochaetota bacterium. Classification (GTDB taxonomy): domain Bacteria; phylum Spirochaetota; class Spirochaetia; order B11-G9; family B11-G9; genus B11-G9. The sequence continues at coordinate 14,939 of QNBL01000015.1, read as the reverse complement.
CCCACCCCTTTAATTCAAAATGATGATGAAGCGGTGCCATTTTGAAGACCCGCTTCCTCCGCAGCTTAAATGAAACAACCTGTATTATTACAGACAGAGCTTCCAGAACAAAAACTCCACCTATGATTATTAAAAGAATCTCTTTTTTGGTCATCATTGCAATAACACCTATAGCTCCCCCAAGAGACAGACTTCCCGTGTCCCCCATAAAAATTTCAGCAGGATGGGCGTTATACCAAAGGAATCCCGTCGTAGCGCCAACAAGCGCAAAGCAGAATACCATAAGTTCTCCACTGCCCCGCACAAAGGGGATCTGCAGATACTCTGAATAGTCCACCCTGCCGGTAAGATAGGAGATAACCGCAAAAGCTATTCCGACAAAAATAATAAGCCCAGACGCCAGTCCGTCAAGCCCGTCAGTCAGATTGACAGCGTTGGATGTCCCCACCAGGAGTATAACACCAAATGGAATGTATAAAACCGATAGATCAGCAACCGGATACTTAAAGAACGGAAGGTAGAGGAGGGTTGTTTGATCACCTCTGCTTATATACAGAATAACCGATATCAGAGTAGCAAGAACAATCTGGGCTATAAACTTGAATTTTACTGTCAAACCTTCAGTATTTTTCCTTGATATCTTCAAATAATCATCCATAAAACCTATCGCACCGAATCCTATAATGGAAAGAAGTGATATCCAGGTATAGATATTTCCAAGATCCTGCCAGAAAAGAACAGATACAACGATGGTAATCAGTATCAGAAGACCGCCCATAGTGGGTGTTCCGGATTTGGAAAGATGAGTTTCAGGCCCGTCTGTTCTGACCTCCTGCCCCGCTTTCAGCTTCTTCAGGAGTGCAATCAACTTGGGACCAAATAGAAGGGAAAGAAACAGAGATGTCACAGCAGCATAGGAAGCTCTAAAGGTTATATACTGGAAAATATTAAAAAACGAGAATTTATCGACCAAAGGAAGCAGTAATTCTTTAAACATATCCTTTCAGAGCCTCCCCATTAGACAATTTGTTAACCAGTTTTTCAAGTTTCATGGACCTGGATCCTTTCAACAGCACAATATCTCCCGATTCAACATATTCCGACAAGCTATTCTCCAATTTACTGTAATTTGTAAAATGAAAACTTTTAAAACCAGGTTCCTTTTCCCTCAAAACCGTATATGCCGCACCCATCTCTTCTCCATAGAAGAAAACCGCATCTATCCCCGTATGAAGAATCATTTCTCCAACCCCGGCATGAATCTTCTCCGATGCTGCTCCAAGCTCTTTCATGGAGCCGAGGACAGCTATTTTCCTCCCGCTCCAGGGAAGATCAGAAAGATATACCAGCGCTTTCGCAAGAGAATCTTCGTTGGCATTGTAGGAATCTTCTATAATCGTTATTCCGGACCGAATAATCCTGCTTCTTCCCGGAAGGGCAGAAACCGACTCTATGCCCCTTCTTATAACAACAGGATCTATAGCAAAATATTCTGCAACAGCAACGGCAGCATAAAGATTACTCAAATTATGTCTTCCGGGGAGAGAAAACCGAACATTCTCTCCTCCGCACTTCATCTGCCATCCATCCAGTCCCAGATCTTCAACATCGGTAACAGCAGAAACACGGTTTTCTCCGAAAAGAACAAACCTGTCTTTACAGGCAGATTTGAGATATTCCAGATGCCTGTCTTCTTCCGGAAGAAACCCGATGCTTTTATTGGAAAAGTATGAAAAAATTCTTGATTTTTCCCTTACAATTCCCTCTTCTCCGCCAAGAGGACCGGTATGAGCAGTACCGATATTGGTTATTACCGTATATTCCGGCCTGAATATACGTGCAAGAATATCCATCTCGCCTTTAAAATTGATTCCCATCTCAAAAATTCCGTACTTATGTTCCGGCCTGATTGAGAACATCGATAAGGGAAGCCCTATCTCAGAATTCAAATTTCCCTGAGTAAATACGGTAGGATCGGACAAAGAAAAGATGGCTGCAAGAATCTCTTTGGTTGTTGTTTTACCGCTGCTCCCCGTAATCCCTATCCTGATCAAAGACGGAAACCTTGAAACGTACTCCTCTGCCAGTTTCTGCAGGGAAGCAAGAGGATTGTCCACCCGTATGACCGCAGACTTTCCCGTAAGCTCGACATTCCGGTATAAACCGGCCTTGTTTTTATCTGCCAGAATACAGACCGCACCATTTTGCACCGCCTGGTTTATATGCCTATGACCATCACTTCGCTCCCCGTCCAGAGCTACAAAAAGAGAACCCGTAACCGCTTTCCGTGAATCGGTAACAACAGAAAAGATCCCTCTATCTTCAAGGCCAATGCCATACTCCTCTCCGTTGACGATCCGGACTGCCTGGTGGACGGAATAAAGTTTGAAAGGAGCGGCCATCAATTACCCTCCCCCGAAGACGGTTTTATATCTATATGAATAATCTTGTCATCGTTAATCTGCTCGAGATGCAGTTCTTCCTCTGCCAGCTTGTCAATACGCTCCGGAGACCTTAGAATGGCTATATTAGTCAGCATTCTCTTATTTCTCTCAAAAAGACGCTGCTGTTCTTCGGCAAGATCAGATATTTCGCTTCTCAGCTGCTGACTTTTAAAAACCTGATGCACCGTTAGAAAAGCACTCAGGGGAATAAAGAACAGTACAACTATCTTAAACAGCTTTTTCATACAAACTCTTCCTCATCTTCAAGTTTTTCAACTACCCTCATCCGTGAACTTCTTGAGGGAGGATTTCTTTTAGTCTCTTCCTCCGTAGGCCTTACCGGTTTTTTGGTCAGTATGGTTACTATCCTTCTTCCTCCGCATTTACATACCGGCCATTCCGGAGGACAGGTACAGGCCTTATTCTTCTCCTGAAAGAACCGTTTTGCAATCCGGTCCTCTAAAGAATGAAAAGATATAACAGCCATCCGGCCGCCGGGTTCGAGAATTTTTAAGGCATTTTCAAGCGCAGATTCAAGCCTTGCCAGCTCTCCGTTAACTGCTATTCTAAGGGCCTGAAAAGTTCGTGTTCCGGGATGGATCCTTCCATGGCGGTAATCGGGAGGAACAGAATTCCAGATCACCTCCGCCAGCTGACCGGTAGTTTCTATCAAACCATTCCCCCGCTCCCTGACAATAGCCCGGGCGATTCTTCTTGAGTACCGTTCTTCGCCGTATTTGTATATAAGATCCGCCAGTTCTTCCTCAGGATAATTATTCACCATGTCCATTGCGGTAATCTCCAGCCCCTTTTCCAGGCGCATATCGAGAACCTCATCCTTACGGAAGGAGAACCCCCTCCCTGACTTTTCGTAATGATAAACCGAAATACCGAGATCAAAGAGGATAAGACCGGGCCGCTCCCCTCCCAGTGGATAATCGCGGAAAAACAGATTAAACCAGGTATTGTAAAACCGCATTCTGTCTCCGTACGGCGAAAGACGTTTCTTTGCCACATCCATTATTGCACTGTCTGCATCCAGTCCTACTACTTTGAGATCCGGATACTTCTGTAAAAAGGACTCACTATGCCCGCCCTCACCAAGAGTGCAGTCAATAAGCAGTGCATCTGGCCGCGCAGGTACCAGCAGGCTGAGAACCTCTTCTTTAAGTACAGAATAATGAACGATATCCATGAGCGGTCCGTTTCCTTCCTCTTTATATTTTATCTTCAGTCTTTACCAAACTGAAGTAAATCCCCTAAATCTTCAGCTGCTTCAAGAAATTCCTTTTCACTTTCCTCAAGGTATTCGTTATACGTCTCTACATCCCACAGCTCCATGTATCTCTGGACCCCAAGGATAACAGCTTCTTTCTTTGACGATAGACCGGCTGACTCCCTCAAGGACGGGGGAATGGTAATTCTTCCGGACTTGTCAATTTCGCATTCCTGGGCCGGTGCTATGATTCTCCTTTGAAGCAGTCTTGTTTTTGACTTGAACATGGATGAAGAGCCCATAATACTCTCGGAGATACGTCTCCACTCATCTGGTGTAAAAATCCAGAGACATCTGTCAACAGCCCGTGTAATAACGAGAATATTTCCGCTGATTTCACTCCGAATTCTCACCGGAATAAGAAACCGTCCCTTCTCATCCAGCGAGTTTCGATATTCTCCATTCAACATTTTCCAACCACTTTCTTCTAAAATCCCCCACTTTCACCCACTTTATTACTATACTATCGCAAAAATTTCAATTGTCAATCAGATTAAAAAGTATTAAAGAGAAACTTGAGGTATTCCGATAATAAAGGGTTAACATCTGTAAGGATGTATAGAACAATAATACGAGTTTTCCCATATATTGGAAAAAGGAGAGATTTTTGACACTTTATTATTTTGTACTTGTCTATCCCGAAGGGGATACCCTTGAAATCGATGCTCCGCTGTCCTTCAATCAGATCCTGGATATGAACGGAAGAGCGCTTCAGCTCCCGTTAAGGACAGAAAAAATGGTTGTTTACAGAGTATTCAAGGTTTCCACAAAAGAAGAAAGAGGGGAAGTTACCACGTTCTACCATCTGGAACTTGTTACAGGAGCAGAACTCTTCCATCTGGCCGGGAAAACATTCCCCGGATAATTACAGCAGGTTATTTCCCGGTGCTCTTCTTCCCGAATATTCGGTAATCCATATCGGGAAAAATATTGTTCTTCTTTTCGACTACCGTAAGCCAGGCAGTGTCCACTGTATTTCTGCAGAGGTTATCATAGATGTAGTTAAAGTTATGAATATGCTCACGAATCCTTTTTTCCGCATAAGGGACAGTTGTTCCCGTTTTCATTATAAAGGGCCAGTCTGATGACATACTGAGCAGTACTTCCCTGGCAGCCTGATTCAGCACCCGTAGCTTCAAACCGCTCTCTTCGGGAAAACGATGAACAAGCTCAGCCATCCGCTCAATTGCCTTATGAATGTGGCGGTAAATCCAGTCGTTCTTTCCATCTAACCATACCTCTGCATACCCCTTGTTTCCCCAGCTGGAGAAAGAAGGAGTCCCCGTCTGAAGAGGGAATTCGTTCTTCAGATAATACTCCGGTGTAATAGTTGTAATCGGGCTACCTGCCCGGTGTACCTTTCGAATTACACTTTCCAGCCAGTCTACTCCCTCAAACCACCAGTGGCCGAAGAGCTCAGCATCAAAGGGTACGACAAACAGCGGATCAAGCTCCGGCACTTCTTCAAGCTTCTTCATCTGTTTCACACGCTGCTCAATAAAATGCTCTGCATGCTCATCCACTCTCTTTAAAGCTTTAGACCGGTTGTAAACAACCTTATCGGTTTCTCCAGTGACAGCATAGTACTTGTAACCGGTATTTACCCGGATATCCGGTTCGTAGATATAAGGTTTTATATAATCCAGAGGAAGATCGTACCCGATATCTCTGTAAAACTCTCTGTATACCGGATCCGAAGGATATCCAGTTTCCGAAGACCATACTGCATCTGCTGCGTTAAAGTCCCTCCCAAAAGCAAAGGTACCGGAGGGAAGCTTCAAGGGAGCAAAAACACCGTACTGAGGCTTGGTATCAGCAAGAATTATTCCATGGGCAGCAGCAAAAAAATACTTGATATTGTTTGCCTTGAGATACTGATCAATTCCGGGGGAATAGCCCATTTCAGGAAGCCAGAACCCTTTTGGTTTTTTACCGAAATTCCTTCCGTGGGAGATAACAGCACTTTGAATCTGGGCTTCCATAGACTGGGGGAATTCCGTATACAGCGGGAGAAATGCATGTGTTGAAGCGGTTGTTATTATTTCAATATGCCCCTCTTTCTCAAGGTTTCTAAATCCCCACAGAATGTTCTTCCTGTAGAGATCAACAAAATCCTCCATGTTCTGCCTGAACAGGGAAAGATACATAGTGGCAAGATCCAGGAATTCGGGATCATTCTCTACCCTGACCACCTCTTTCTCTCCCAGTTCAATAAGCCTTTCCAAATGTTTGACATAACGGGTTGTCAGAAGCTCATCTGTAAGCATTGCTGAAAGTGTGGGAGATATTGACAAGGTTAGTTTATACGGTATTCCTTCTGCGCTCAGGTTGTTGAGCATCCGTAAAAGCGGTAAATAGGTTTCAGAAAGCGCTTCAAAAAGCCAGTCTTCTTCCATAAACCGCTCGTATTCAGGGTGTCTGACAAAGGGAAGATGTGCATGCAGTATAAAACTGAGGTATCCTTTATTCATTCCTGTTCCTTAATTACAGAGTTACCAAAATCCAGCTGATTATTGTCCATGATTGCAATTATTCTCTGGGGAATAGGATTGTTCTCTTCTTCCTCATAATCCCAGAGACTTGAAAGAATGATACTCTTTCGTAAGGGGTCATTTAATATTTCATCTTTATTCTCTGCAATATAAGCCTTCGGGCTCTTAACCCTGTTTGACTGAGCAATCTGTTTTTCCCGATTGTGAGTAACAGTAAAAAGTCCGACCGAGTACCATTTCCCTCCGTTAACCAGGTTGATATACCATCTGTTATCGGATTCTGAAACAGGGATGTCGAAGTATGCATCCGCATTCTCTGCCGAAAAACCGGAGGAAGCATGCTCATAAACCCTTAAGAAGTACCCCTCAAAAAACATATCACTCTGTAAAGCGTCGTTTTCCAGGTCGTTTATATCCCAATACGCAAATGCCCACTGAGGATCGCGCAAAAGAAGCACAATCTTCGTTTCGTTATACCTGTCAGGGATCGGGAAAGACTCCTTCTCCCTGGAAACAAGCTCCTCATCCTGAAAAACATCGTATTTGCTGCTCTTCAGTTTCATAGCAGAGTTATTAATAATTTCCCGCTCAATCCGGCTGTCAGCCATTGCTTCAAGGATATATTCAATCAGGGATTCCCTTTCAAGTTCCTCGGAATTCTGCTTGAACCCCTCTTTTTCGGCAATTTGGTACAAAACTGCAGTAGGAAGAGACTGCAACCGCTCTTTGGTCATAATGCCTCCACTTTGATGTTGACTTTATCCTTACTTAAATCAAATCAGTGTGTCAACCCTGTCAAAAACCTTCTATTTACATTTTGGCAAGAATAGGTAGACTCAGAAGCATGTTAAATTATTTGATTCTGCATGGACATTTTTATCAGCCTCCCAGAGAAATCCCTTCCACAGGGTTAATTCCTCTTCAGCGTTCTGCATCGCCTTACCACGACTGGAACGCCCGAATTGCAAAAGAGTGCTATGGAGCCAACTCCGCATCGAGGATTCTGGATAAAAATGGTCTAATTACTGATATAATAAATAATTATGAATTTATTTCATTTAATATAGGACCGACTCTTATTGACTGGCTGCAGGAGTATGCTCCTAATGTATATGAAAGGATTCTTGAAGCTGACCGGAAAAGCATAGAAGAAAACAACGGACACGGTAATGCACTTGCTCAGGGTTTCAACCACACTATTCTGCCCCTGGACTCAAAAAAAGATGCAGAATTAGAAATTTTTTGGGGTATCCAGAACTTTAAACACCATTTCGGCAGAAACCCCGAGGGATTCTGGCTTCCTGAAGCTGCAGTTAACATGGATGTTGTAGACATTTTAATCGAATACCGAATAAAGTTTATTATTTTATCCCCGCAGCAGGCTGATAGTATACAGTCTCCTGAAAACAAAAAATGGCACAAAGTGAAACCCGGGACCGACATTTCCGGCAAACCTTACCTCCTGCATGGCAAAAAAGGGTCGATAACAGTATTTTTTTACAATAAATTCCTTTCAGAAGGGATAAGTTTCAACCATTTTCTCCGAAATGCAGACACCCTTTACCAAACGCTGACGAAACTGGCAGAGGAAAATCCCGGATCACTTATCCATACCGCTTCTGACGGTGAGATATACGGTCACCATGAACCCTATGGTGATATGTGCCTGGCAGCCTTATCCAGACGGGTGGAAGGGGGGGGTAAACTGAAGTTTACCAACTATGGATACTATTTGGAGGAACATCCTCCTGTATTAGAGGTACGCCTCAAAGGGGGAGAAGGCAACAAAGGCACTTCCTGGAGCTGTTTTCATGGAGTATCCAGATGGTACAAGGACTGCGGGTGCACAACCGGGGGTAAACCGGGATGGAATCAGCGATGGCGCACTCCACTAAGGGATGCTTTCAACTACCTCAGCAGAGAATTGCTGAAAGCATTCGAGACTGAAATGGGAAAAATCGCCAGGATACCGCCTCAAAAAACCCTGTTTGGTTATGAGAGAGTCCTCAATGGCACAATAGAACCTGAAGATTACGCACGGGAAATACTTATTGAACCATCAGATGAGGGAACCGTAAAAGCCCTGTCCCTTCTCGAAGGGCAGGTAAACAGACTCTACATGTTTACCTCCTGTGGATGGTTTTTTGCCGATATATCAGGTCTTGAACCCCTGCAGGATATGCGTTACAGCAGTGAAGCATTGAGGCTTTACAAAAACATACTCCCGAAGCATGTCAAACACTCATTTCTGGATATCCTCGGCAAAGCAGAAAGCAATGTGCCCGAAAAAAAGACTGGAAAAGAACTTTTTAAATCCATAGAATCAAAGCTTCCCGAAGGGTTTGAAGCAGCTCTTTACTTTTGCACCAACCAGGATAAAAAGGTTGGCAAATACGGGATTTTCAAGCTTGAAGGCCTGAAGAATAACGGCAGTGTATTTTCGGCAACGGTTAAAAATACAAAAACTACCGAAGTATTCACCTTTGACATATCCCTGCCGGTCATTGGAACGGAAGATCCTGATTTAAAAATCAAATCCCACGGTATTGTACTAAAAAAATTAACAGATATTCCCTTTGAAATCAGGAATGCCCTTTTCGATTGCATAGAATCCAGAATCAGCACATACACCCCGTTAGAGATTGTTTTTGTCTTCAAGCTCTGCAGTTTCCTTGCTGTTCCTGTACCGAAATACATAAACGGTGATACCATTACGCTTATTTCAACACTGCTGAAAGAAAACCTGGAGAACAGAGAAGCTGCAATCCCCGATTCTGTATATGCTGATATTAGGGAGATGATCAGGTTGTCAAACCACTATACTATCGATTTTGACAGGACTATCCCCCAGAATATTCTCATGGAAAACCTTAAAAACATAAAGAAAAAAGGGATCACTACAGGACCCTTTTACCGGCAGACAATGGAACTCTGTTCAATAATGGGGATATATACCGAAAGCTGAATCAGACGGAGGTTTTTTGAGCAAGGATCACCATGACATCGCCGATCCCCATAGCTTTACAGAACCGGTCAACCGGCCTTTTTATACAAGCGGGAGCTTCTCCGGCGGGGAGCCCCCCCCATGTTTTCCAGGTGATTACCTTAAATCCGGAATCTTTTAAAATATTCCCCAAAACCTTTAGGGAGAACAGATTCATATGATCAGCAATAGCCGAACGCCACCGTCGTCCGTACACAAGCGGCTGGAAACCGGCAGCGTTGGGAGTTGTAGTAATAAGGAATCCACCGGGCCGTAAAACCCTGTAGGCCTCGTTAAAAAATAGTACGGGATCGATTATATGCTCAACAAAATGGGATGAATGGATCACAGAAAAAGATGCAGGGGCAAAAGATGCCTCCTCAAAGGGGGTATTGATTATATCTATTCCCCGTTTGGATCTGCCATAATCAGCAGATTCTTTACAGATCTCTACTCCCTTTACTTCCCACCCCTCATTACGCATATTCTCGAGAAGCACTCCTGTTGCACAGCCGACATCCAAAAAAGAGGGAAAAACAGAGCGGATTTCTGCTGCTCTGTCCCTTAAATCAATATCCTCCAGGCTTTTCAGCATAAGGGACAGAAACTTTTCTTCATTTTTTATCTCATAGTGGAAATATTCGTTATCATATCTGCCGGTTAGTTCCCTCTGATCCGGTCTGGGATACTGGTATAAAAGTGAACATCTGAGGCATCTATAGAAGGCAAAGTTTCCCAAATCCCACTTTAGTTTCCGTTTACTGCTTCCGCATACAGGACAGGGAGAATACGTAACGGTTTTTTCAGAAGGAGCCTTGGAAAATGTCTTCATTCCATGCTACTCCAATACGGTAATTTTTATAATCTGTGAAGACTCATTACCCTCAAAATCCTTAACCGCAAGTTCAATCCTGGTATCTCCGGGAGAAAGGTCGAAAGTTCCAATCTTGTAAACCCACGGAGAAGCATAGAGCTTAGGATAAGTACTATCCCCGGAATTCTGCAAAACCATGTTTCCATCCTCAAGTTTGAGGGATTCAAACTTTATGTTCTTTCTGTTCTCCCCGTTGAGGTACAACGATATACTGAAAGGTGCAGTCGGATCGTAGTTTCCTGCATTATCGTTAAAATCCTTAATCTCTACCTGGATACTGTAAACCCCACCCTTAAGAACCAAGCCTTCCTTTACCTCTATTTTTTTAGTATCCCCTGTATTTTCACCAACAAAGTATATATGACCAATACGGGGCTTTTTAAGATCAAGCAGAGGGGGGAGGGAAAGGAGCGGATTTATGTATTGTTTAAATTCTCCGTCCAGGAGAATCAGAAAAAGAGATTTTCCCTCACAAAGACCCGTTGTTCCAATGGTGCCTATTTTGTCTTTTGCAGTAAACAGGTAGTTCGGGACATACACTTTATCAAGATGGGCATAGATGGAATATATTCCCCTTTCATGCTGAACTACAGCAAAGTTTCCCAAAGGAGAAGGCATTCCCCCTCCGGAGTCCCCGGATCGGTAAAACACAACCTCTCCCGTATCTATTGGGAATACATCATCCGATCCGCTTTGAAGCTCTATTCCCTTTGAAAAATTACCGAACTTGCTCTCTCCAAAGGATGTTACAAGCACAGGATCCGATACCGGCCATTGAAAAGCATACCCAAAGAACACCGGAATTACGAGCATAACAATAAAAAGTATTTTTTTCATGCTTACCTTTTCACCATATCCAGTTTAAAAAGATACTCCCCGGCACCGGAATAAATTCCCGATGTATCCCTGGTTAAAAAAGAATCCCTGCCGCGGGATGTATAATTGAATATCCGTTCCCCATTAAAACCAAATCCCGAAAAACTAATCACATCACCAATCCTTGCAGAGGTAAAGACAAGATCATGCAAACCAGGTATAACTGCATGCTGAAGCGTTCCTCCTACAGGGAATTCCTTAATCTGCCTCCGGACAGTATTCAAAACAGAAAGATAACTGCCGTTATCAAAATACGCGAAACTACCGTCAGACGAAAATCCACACTGTCTTTGAAACCGGTACTCATTTTCAAGATTCCTCGAGTACACAATCCGATATCCTGAACTTTTTTTTGAAAACAGCAGAAGTTTTTGCGGCTCCAAGCCGCTGATAACAAGGATACTGGAATCATCGCTGTTCAGGGCAGTTCCGTATACCGTATTTATTTTGCCAAAATCCGGTTTATAGGAAAAGATCTCTGTACCCGATGTATCCAGCATCCTGATTCCGCTATTCAAGGTTCCTACCGCCACCGAAGTGCGGGACGCTGAAACATCAGTTATCATTGAACTGAATCTAAAGGTCCACAGGATTGCCCCTTCCTGATTCATCTCAGACAAAGCAGTACCGTCGCTGTTCAGAATAAATCTTCTCCCGCTGGTAAAGTAGGGATACCCGGTTACTTCCAGTCGTCCCGATACCATTCCTTCAGGAGATTGCAGCACTAAGGCGGAATTTATGCTGGAATAATTAATAAAGCCCTGTCTATCCAAAGCGGTACCATAGAGAATGTTGTCATGAAATATAACAGCCTTCTGTGGGGAAAAATATCCGAAATGACCTGAAAACCTGAAAGGGACTCCATCCGGCTCGGAAGTAGAAACTGCTCCTTCCCCCCTCAGATCGGAAACCCAGCCGGGTTCCAGGGAGTACTCCCGCTCAAGAGGTCTTCCTAGAAGCACTATATAGGCCAGAATTAAAAGAAAAGATAGTTTGTACATACTCATGCTGCATAGTTCCTTTCTATCGCCGTCTCTTGGCTGCAGATTCTTTGCGTTTCTGGTCGCTTTCCATCTTGGATTTCCAGATATCAATCTTCTTTTTAATAACTTCGCTCTCGTTGGTCTCTCCCATTACCAAATGGATTCTGCGTAAGGCAGATAAATACTTTATGGCAAGTTTAAAGTCATCAAGCCGGTTTGTTGAGAGTTCATATTTCTCCCGATACCGGTCTGCTGCCTGCTGGAGAAGGCTCTTAACAAGACGGATATGCATGGTTCTGATTTCGTATCCCTCCACCCGGGGGTCCATACCCGCGAGAACCTTTTTTAAATTCAAAATATTTTTCGCGATTGTACCGTATCTTCCCTCAAGCTCCACAAAAGCCCATTTCCATTTAGTATTTTCACCATATCCGTTTTTAACCGAATCGATTGAGAACCCGAGTTTCTGAATGAGCGTCCATCTTCCTTCATCGGAAAAATCGACAATCTTTTCCAGCTTCTCTTCATATTCAGAATAAGGAAGATCAATGGTATCCGAGACGACCTTCTCAAGATAAATAATGGACTTGTAACAGGCTTTTCTCGCTTTGTTGAGAAGTTCTTCATTCTTTAATCCAAGAAGTTCAGTAGAAACCTTGTTCATGAGAATATAGTAGGAAACTATATTGAGAGTATCATCAGCAAGGGCAACATTGAGATATCCGGCTCCTTCAGGATTCTTCTTTATATCAAGAAGGACTCGCTTCTCATTTGCGACAATGGAATCAATTACGGCCTTGTATTCCTTGATCCTCTCCGAATAAACCTTTTTCGCTGCACTGCTTATCTTTCCCAATACTCTCTCCCGTTTGTATACCGGTTAACTGTATTTTTTCAGCAGCTCCCGGGCATGTTCTATTGAAGCAGTACCAGCTGTATCTCCGGAAAGCATCCTTGCTATCTCTGTTACCCTGTCTTCACCGGTAATCACCTTTATTCCCGTAAAAGTTCTCCCGCCCTGTACAACTTTATCCACTTTTATGTGATTATCGGCACGAACAGCTATTGAGGCAAGGTGTGTTATACAAAGAATTTGCTTACTGTTGCCCAATCTGGCCAGATATTCCCCGACAGCGAGACCTATCTCCCCGCCGATTCCGCTATCTATTTCATCGAAAACAAGAGTGGATATGCTGTCGGAATCAGCAAGGACTGTTTTGATACTCAGCATTATCCTGGAAAGCTCCCCTCCGGAAGCTATCTTTTTCAGGGGCTTCACCGGTTCCCCCTGATTGGGGGATATCATGAATTCCACCACATCCATCCCTGCAGGACCGCAGGACTGCCTCCCTGAAGGAGTTTCCTTTCCTGAAACATTAACAAGAAAGGAAGCTTTCTCCATCCCCAAATGCTTTAATCCCGAAAGAATCTCATTCTCAAGTTCCTGAGACTGGATTTTACGTGTTTTGGAAATTTCAGCAGCTTTCCCCAAAACTTTTTTTTCAGAAGAAGCGATCTTCTCTTCAAGTCTGGCCGCCTCTTCCTCTCTGCTCTCATACAAATGCAGTTTTCTCTCAGCCTCCTGCCTATACTCCCAAACCTGCTCTATGGAATCACCGTACTTTTTCTCAAGCCTCCTGATTGTCTGAAGCCTCTCTTCACACTCCTCCAGTCTTGAAGGAGAAAAATCTATCCCCTCTTTCATGGCACCCAACGTTTCAAAGATATCTTCAATCTCAAAAAAAGCATTATCAAGTCTTCCTGACAGAGGTTCCGCCTCTTTCGTAAGAGCACTCAGCTTACCAAGCATTTCACGGGTTTTTCTCAGCTGCAGAAGAGCTCCGCCTTCTACCGAAGAAAGCTGGCCGGATATACCATCAAAAAGCTCCATCAGGTTTTCATGCTGAAGAAGAAGCTTTTTCTCCTGTGCAAGATCCTCTTCCTCTCCGGGTTTCAAATCTGCGGCGTCTATTTCCCTCAAAGCATGCCGCAGCATGTCCTGTTCAACCAGTATTTCCCTTTCTGATTTTTTTAAATCCTCATATTCTTTTTTCAAAGAGCTTAATGCCGTAAATAGCGTCTTCAGCTCTTCAACATCTGCAGTAATACCGGCGTAACTGTCAAGAAGCTTCCGGTGCTGCTCTATATTCAACAGGGACTGATGCGAGTGCTGACCATGCATATCAAAAAGAGACGAAGTCAGATCAACAAGATCCTGTCTGGCCATAGGAACCGACTGAACATAAATTGCACCCCGGCCGCTTCTCTTTAAAACCCTTCTAATAATGATATAGCCATCATCATCGGCAATATCCTTCTCCTGCAGATACAAAAGGGCTCCTCCGTTTTCCGGAAGTCTTATAGTTGCCGTAACTACCGCTTCTTCTGTGCCGGTTCTGATAAGGGAAGGATCCCCCTTTCCGCCCAGAATCAGACTCAGGGCTCCAACAATAATCGACTTCCCCGCACCGGTTTCACCGGAGAGAATATTAAGCCCCTCGGTAAACGGTACCGTCAGAGACTCTATCAGGGCATAGTTCGTTATTGTCAATTCCTCAAGCATCAGGACCTCCTGACCAGTTCAGTTTTGACCGCAGTATCTCGTAAAAGTTTCTAACATCAGACCTTACCAGTAAAGTCTTACTCCTCGATTTTTCAATAATTATCCTGTCATCCGGATAAAGAGGAAAAGATTCCTGCCCATCTATGGAAAGAATAACTCCCACCCGCTGATCCTTTTCAACAAATATGGAAATCACCTCATCTCCCGACATAACAATAGGTCTATTGGACAGGGTGAACGGACATATCGGATTGACAATTATTGCCTCCATCTCCGGCTCCAGAATTGGCCCCCCGGCCGAAACACTGTAGGCGGTGGATCCCGTAGGAGTAGCAACGATCACTCCGTCAGCCCTGTACTCACCAAGATGAGTGTTATTAATCATAAGCCTGAGTTTAACGATTGTCGAAATACCCTCAGGGCTGATAACAGCATCATTAAGCCCCTT
>QNBL01000014.1 GCA_003641695.1 Spirochaetota bacterium | reverse complement strand
TCCCGCTTCAGATGAGGTTAATCTTCCCGATTCCTTTGACTATGCTCCTGTTCCCGAAAAAAAATTGCTTCTGCCTTCAAATGAAATACGGGAAAACGTTGACAAATGGCTTACACAATGGACAGACAGTGTTACAAAATAAGCATTTCAGCAGAAAGATTCTGATAAGATTTCTTCTGCTCTTCACTGTTCTTACCTTTATTCTGCTCTTTTTTTATATTCCGGTATTCGGTGTGCTAAAGGGAGCATTTTTAGATAAGAACGGCTCATTTTCACTCAGTAATCTCCGGGATGTTCTCACTACTCCTTATAACAGGAGGGTTATACTTTTTACCTTTGAACAAGCGGTATTGAGTACATTCTTTGCTGTCCTTTTGGGATTTCCCGGCGCCTACATTCTGGCAAAGGTGAACTTCCCGGGTAAATCTGCAGTTAAGGCGGTCTCAATGATCCCCTTTGTTCTTCCCTCAATCCTAGTGGTGCTGGGTTTTGTAATCTTCTTCGGAAACAATGGGTATTTAAACAGAGCTGCAATGATGATACTCGGGACTGATGATCCTCCGTTCAGGATTCTTTACTCGCTTAAGGCAATTATCCTTGCACACAGTTTTTACAACTTTCCCATCGCAATGAGGATACTCTCCTCGCTCTGGGAAAAGATGAGCAGCAATCAGCAAAATGCCGCTTTTTCCCTCGGAGCAAACAGAGAAACAGCATTTTTTACCGTCACCCTTCCCCAGCTCATGCCGGCGGTCTTGTCGGCAGCAGGAATTATTTTCCTTTTCTGCTTTTCCAGCTTCGCAGTTATCCTGGTTCTGGGGGGGGGGCCGGCATACTCAACTATGGAGGTGGAGATCTACCGGCTGGCAAAGGTTTCCCTTGACGTAAGGGCAGCGAGCAGTCTTGCAGTAATAGGGATATTTTTCTCTCTGCTTTTCATGTACCTGACAATCCATCTACAGAAGAAAACCTCCAATACAGAGGATATGACAATAGCTCCACCCCAGGAAAAACCAAAGGGAATAACAAGACCGGTGCTGATCACTACTTATGTCGTTTTTATAGTATTTCTTGTTGGTGCTCCAATAATCTCTGTTATCGTCAAGTCCTTTCAGATGCCCGTATCCAGAGCCGGATCGGAAGTTTTGTCGCTGCACTGGTATCAGAAACTTCTTCCTGGAAGTCCCGGGGCCGGGGTAACGGCTGCCATACGGAACTCTATTATATTTGCCCTGTCTTCAGCAGCAATTGCAATCCCGGTCGGAACAATCCTGAGTTACTTCTCGGTAAAAAACTGGATAGGGAACAGAACCGTTACCTCGATTCTTGATTCACTATTAATGCTGCCCATGATTGTTTCTTCGGTGATGCTGGGACTGGGATACATGATCCTGAAAAACTCATTTCCAGACAGGTTTTCCGATTCCGGAATACTTATTATTTTTGCTCACTCAATTATAGCCTATCCATTCGTGATCCGTTCTGTTACCGGGGTCTTGCGAAAAATCAAGCCCTCACTGATCCATGCCGCTTCGAGTATGGGAGCATCTCCCGCATCAGTATTCTTTACCATAGAGCTTCCCTTAATTAAAAATGCTCTTCTAACAGGTGCAGCCTTCGCTTTCGCACTTTCCATGGGGGAACTAAACGCCACAATTCTTCTAGCTGGAAAGGAAACCACAACAATTCCTGTTGCCATATACAGACTGATAGGTTCCTATAACTTCTACGGAGCATGCGCTCTCGGAACGGTACTCATCGGCATTACCGTTATAACGTTCATTTTGCTGGACAGGATAAGCTTAAGCACAGGGAGAAATCTGCCATGGGTCTAATACTTACAGAGATCAGCAAAACATTCAAAGATTTTAAAGTACAGGTTGATCTGGAGGTGAATGACGGGGACCTGACTACTCTTCTGGGACCCTCCGGCTGCGGAAAGACAACAACCCTTCAGATAATATCGGGAATAATCAAACCCGATTCGGGCAGTATAATTCTTAACGGGAACGATATTACCCTGACAGACCCGTGGAAACGGGATATTGGTATTGTATTTCAGGATTATGCTCTCTTTCCCCATCTAAAGGTAGCAGAAAATATAAGTTACGGCTTGAAACGGAAGGGAACCGGTAAAAAAGAGATAACCGAAGCAGTCCGAAACTATCTTAAGCTTGTACACCTCGAGGGTTACGGAGAAAGAACCATAGACTCCCTCTCGGGAGGCGAAAAACAACGAGTAGCCCTTGCGCGGGCACTTGCTCCCAAGCCGGGGATTCTGCTTCTTGACGAACCCTTAAGCGCCCTTGATGCCTCTTTAAGAAAGAATCTTCGAAGAGAGATTCGGAGGATTCAGCAGCAGCTGAAACTTACAACCGTCTATGTAACCCACGATCAGGAAGAAGCACTGACCATAAGCGACAGCCTGGTAATAATGAATCAGGGCGGCGTCGAACAGCACGGAACCCCGCCGGATATCTTCAATAGACCGAAAACAAGGTTTGCCGCTGACTTTCTCGGCCACTCTAATCTTCTGGGTGGAAAGATTACCGCTGTTGAGGAGAGTTCAGGAATTACGGTAAGAATAAACGACAAAACAGAGATATATACCCCGTACTTTCCACTGTTCAAAGAAGGAGATCCTGTCTGGATTTTCTTCAGATCAGGAAGGACTGAAATATGCTCGTATGAAAAAGCTGGAGGGAACGTTCTTCCGGGAAGGTTACTATTAAAAGAGTACTACGGGACTCATACCCTCTTTGAAGTTGATATAAACGGGACCATCATCAAGGCAGAAAGCAGGCACCCCCTTTCTCCCGAAAAAAAGGAGCTTACTCCGGGACAAGAAGTGTTTGTCTCGGTTTCCGGAGAATACTGCTACCTCATGGAAAGATTAAGCAGAATTTGAACCGTTCCTATAATCGAACCAAGGAGTGCTCCAAAAACATTGATCCACCGGAGCTGTTTTTTAACAACAATCAGTATCAGCTCCTCTATCTTCTCAATTTCCAAACTGTCAATCTTCTTGACTACAAGGCTCTGAACATCAACACTCTTGAGAATATCAGGGATCTTCTGTGACAGAAGATCCAGAAAAACCTGAGCTGCAGGCTCTGTAATGGATGACTGAAGCCGGGTATCCATGTTTAATATTTCAGCAATGGACCGGTTAAATACAAAAGGGGCCCCCTTCCCTTCTGAGGAAAACAGTTTCTTCAGGAACAGGGCATCGGGAATTATAAGCACAGGAAGTTCTTCTTTTACAAACTCTTCGGAAAGTTTTAATTTGACATAGAGCAGTTCCCGTATTGTGAGACCGCTATTTCCGGAGATAAAATCCTTTATCCAAAAAATAAATTTCTCTCTAAACTCATCATTGAAGAGAACTGAAAAAACAGAATCCATCACCTTGTTCAGGTCCTCCCAGAAATCACCCTCCCAGGAAGCTGCAATATCCCCGACAGAATAAGATGCAAATCTTTTTAGAGCGGAAACTGCCGCCTCGTATAATCTTTCCTTTATATCAGGATCCGTTCCGGCTTCCTCAAGATTTCTTACCAGATCATCTACTATTGATCCGATATTTTCTTCCAGGGTTCTGTCATACTGCGCAGCCGAAAGGATAAACCTCTGAACCCTGTTCAGTTTGTCCAGAATATCTTTTAAAAGAAACCTTCCCCGGATCTCCAGTTCTGCTCTGGTAGATCTCTCATTCAGAAATTTCATGAACTCCGGAAAGAGAATTTCATAGAGCCTTAAAGCCGCTTTACCTGCCGTTTCAGCCCGTGCAGGAGTTAGAATTTCAGATATTTTCCTGTTGTCGTGGATCCACCTTTCAATAGTTTTTATGAGCCGGGCTTCGAGTTGTTTTCTGGAGTTTTGGGAAAGGAGAAGTTTTAATAATCTGTCAAGAATATGGATCTTCGACAAAAGCAGATCCGCAACAGTCTTCTCTTCCAGATATCCAATCCCTTTTGACAGAAATCCACGAATAATAACGGTTAGCCCTTCAGAGGAAAGAAATCTGTTTAAAAGATCGGTAACCAGGGACTGCAGTATTCCATCATCATCCTTGTTAGAAGACAGGAACTCTCCGGTAAAAGTGTTTTTAAGATCATTCAAGGGAGTATTGAGAACTTTTTCAGTCCATCGATCCAGAGTATCCTGCACCCCTTTTTTAAATAGTGGTGATGAGATCTGATTCCTTACCGCATCCTCTGTCAAAAGCTCTCTGGAAACCATGTTCCCTATATTGCCGGAAAGTTCATACCGTTCCTTCGGAATAATCCCCGGAGTCATGGGAATTTTTATCCCGAGCAATTTTTTGACAGTGTAAGGTCTGAAAAGCATTGCAATAGCAATTGCATTTGTAATATACCCTATGGCGGCACCGATAAGAGGGGGCAGCACCCACGGCAGAATCCGGATAATAAAAGCCATCAGCGTCTCAGTTCCCTGGAACTCCGTTCCGCTTCATCGAGGGAATCGAATAATTTTATATAGGAGCTGAACACCCATCCCTGGAGCCCGCCGTAGGTTATCTGATACCAGTAGCCGGTCTTGTCTTCAACCACCTTCTCATCGGAACCTTTTGAGACAATCTCCAAAATATTCCCCTTCCACAGAGTTGCTACAGGCTTACTGTCTCTATCGGGCTTTTCCCTCATCCGCAGATAAGAGGAAGTAACAACTCCCCACCTGGAAGAAAGAGAAAGGAGCGGTGTTGCAGGCAGCTCTATATCGGGATATGTTGCCTTTTTCCCACAGGAAGTAAAAAGTGATATAACGAGTACGAATACAACGATGAAACTTTTATACATAACTCCCGCCTGATCTACATAAACTGCGATTTTATTTTTTCTATCTCATCTCTTACCACAGCAGCCTCTTCAAATTCAAGGTTCTTTGCATGTTCAACCATAATCTTTTCAAGGGCTTTAAGCATCTTCTTCCGCTGTGCGGGAACAAGAATATTATAGCTGTTTTTTACAACATCGAGATTCACCGATTCTGTTGCCTGTACTGCCTCTTTTTTCCGTATAAGTATATCCTGAATTGCTTTCTTTATGGTTACCGGAGTTATACCATGCTCCCTGTTATAGTGAAGCTGTATTTCCCGCCTCCGCTCTGTCTCCTCTATTGCCTCTTTCATGGCGGGAGAGATCTTGTCAGCATACATAATTACCTTACCGTTAACATTTCGTGCAGCCCGTCCTATGGTCTGGATAAGAGCAGTGGATGACCGCAAAAAACCGATCTTGTCCGCATCCAGTATTGCAATCAGGGATACCTCCGGGAGATCCAGACCTTCCCTCAGAAGGTTTATTCCAACAAGAATATCGATTGTACCTACCCTCAAATCCTTCAGGATCTCAACCCGCTCTATTGTCTCTATCTCCGAATGAAGATACCGGACCTTCAGGCCGAGATTAAGGAGATAATCTGTAAGATCTTCGGACATCTTCTTGGTCAGGGTTGTAATCAACACCCGTTCTCCGGCTTGTATCCGCTCCCGTATCTCCGCATACAGATCCTCAATCTGCCCGTTGGTGGGTCTTACTTCCAATTCGGGGTCCAAAAGTCCCGTTGGCCGTATTATCTGTTCAACAAAAACAGAACACCTCTTTTTTTCATGTTTCCCCGGGGTAGCGGAAACGTAAAGGACCTTGTTCAGAAGCGATTCGAACTCGGAAAAGTACAGAGGTCTGTTGTCCAGAGCGGAAGGGAGACGGAATCCATGGTTTACAAGATTTGTTTTCCGGGAACGGTCACCTTTGTACATGGCTCCTATCTGAGGGAGTGTAACATGAGATTCATCTATTATCGTGAGGAAGTCATCGGGAAAGTAATCAAGGAGTACCGCAGGGCGTTCTCCGGGTTTTCTGCCTCCTAACGGAGCGGAGTAATTCTCTATTCCGGAACAGTACCCCATCTCCTGCATCATCTCGACATCATACTCTGTTCGGGCTTTGAGCCGCTGTGCTTCCACAACCTTGTTCTCTGCCATTAGCTCATTGTATCTTCCCTCCAGTTCCTCCAGAATTACCGAGACTGCAGCCTTCATCTTATCTTCAGGCATAACAAAATGCTTTGCAGGGTACACAACAAATGAATCGAGTTCCTCAAGCAGGCTGCCGCTTACCGGATCTATTTTTGTTATCCTTGATATCTCGTCCCACTCAAACTCAACCCTGAAGGCCTCTTTCAGATATGCAGGATAGATATCAACTACATCTCCCCGGATTCTCAACCCTCCTCTTTTTAAAATTGCATCGTTCCGTTCATACTGCAAAGAAACAAGATGCCTGCTCAGGTGGGAGATATCTGCAATGTCTCCTACCGAGAGTTCAAGACTCATATCCTTAAAATTCTCGGGATTACCGAGACCATAGATACATGAAACGGTGGAAACAACAATTACATCACGCCTTTCCATCAAGGATGATGTTGCGGAAAGACGCATCCTGTCTATCTCGTCATTTATTGAAGCATCCTTCTCTATGTAAAGGTCTCTGGAGGGTACGTATGCCTCAGGCTGATAGTAATCATAGTAGGATACAAAGTATTCAACTGAATTGTCAGGAAAAAACGACTGGAATTCCCGAAACAGCTGGGCAGCAAGCGTTTTGTTGTGGGATATAACAAGAACAGTCCGCTGTATTTCCTCTATAACCTTTGCCATGGTAAAGGTTTTGCCGGAGCCGGTTACCCCCTTCAGAGTCTGAATTTTATTTCCCACTTGAAATCCGGAAACCAAGGCTGCTATTGCCTCTTTCTGGTCCCCTGCGGGTGAAAACTCGGAAACAGTCTTAAACTTTCTCATAATCTAAAGAAGCAGATCCTCGGGTCTTTCTGATAAAACAACCTTTACCGTTATCCGCTTTTTCCCTCTGACCAGCTCCACCTCAACAACATCACCGGGTTTGTTGTCCTCCAGAGCACTAAAAAGATCAGCAAGAGTTGCGGTTTCGAATCCGTCCACCTTAACAATAACATCACCGCCAAAATAGATTATCGACTTACCGTACTGAACGGGATTATCTGTATCTCCTCCCTTTATACCTGCTTTGTCCGCGTTAGTGCCCCGTCCAACCTTTGAAACCAGGATTCCCCTGTCCACAGACAGCTTACCGTAACGGACAATATTGGGATCAAGCTGAACAGGATAAAAATCTATCCAGCCACGGTTTACGTGGCCCAATGTAATCAGGTCAGGAGCAACTCTCCTTGCAGTATTCACCGGAATTGCAAAACCGATTCCCACCGAACCTCCCGAGGGAGAATAGATCATGGTATTTATCCCGATCATTCTTCCCCTCGAATCTATAAGAGGGCCTCCTGAATTACCGGGATTAATGGATGCATCAGTCTGGATCATCCCCTGGATGACCAGATTCCCCGAGGTTCTTACCGGTCGCCCGAGACCGGAAACAATACCGGTAGTTAACGTCCGGTCATACCCGAAGGGATTCCCGATAGCAAGAACCTTCTGGCCTACTTTGAGGCCTGTAGACTCTCCAAAGGGAACAGTAATAAGATTCTTGCCCTTGGGATCAAACTTTACAACCGCGAGATCGTTCTCCCTGTCCTTGCCGACAACCTTCCCAATGTATTGACTTCCGTCATACAGGTTTATGTACAGTTTATAGGCATCCTTGACTACATGGTAGTTGGTAAGGACATATCCTCTCTTGTCAATTATTGAACCTGAACCTGTCCCCCCTTCGGAAGGTACCGGCTCGAGGAACCAGTTGTACCGGAGCATCTCAGTTGTTATATTTACAACACCCTTGTTCAGTGATTCATAGATACTTATGTTCTCCTGTTCTTCTACACTGAACCGGGATTCTTCCCCAGTACTTACACGGTATACTTCGGATGGAGTTTCTTCACTCGTCTGCAGCACAAAGCTGCTCTCCGCTTTTTTGGCTGCCGCTGTAGTTGCTACTGTATCGGTTTTGGGAGTATTCCCTGAACCCAGGCTGATTACTCCGAAACCCACCAAAAGGAAAAATACCAGCAGCACCGATCCTGCAGCTACAATAACAACCTGTCCTCTGCTGTAAAGTTTCATAATGCTTCATCCTCCGTTTTTTAAATATAGCTGCAAACTGATCTTTTGCCAAGTTAAAGAATCTGATTAGTAGGGGGCCCACGCTTCCTGCACGTTAGCATATGTAGGGCATATCTCATTAATCAATAATATCTTCCACAACACCACGGTCTCACCAATGCTTTCACTACCCAGAACCTTTTGAAAACTACATTTTTTAAAGATTCGCCATAGATTCTAGATAATAGACTCAAATGATAATTTTCCGGTATTAAGACCGGAAAGCTGTGTGAGAATATTAAGAAGCATCTGTCTCCTCTCTTCTTGCCATAAACTTTTTTCTTTCTTAGTAATACTGTCATTTAAACCGGAAAAATCAAAAATGTAATCTGAAAAGATCATTCCAAGCAAGATGTCTGTTAAAACCTTAAGTTTACATGATAGTTCAGAATTGTTAATGGAATTATTATCAACATTGATAAGCTCTCCCAGCTTAGTTTGTAATTCAATAATCTTCTCTTTTACAGGAATAAAACAATCAGATCCTTTTCCCATCTCAGAAAAAATGATCTTAATTTGAGGACGGTTATCCTCAAGATATTCCAAGAATTTTTTCAAAACACCCATGGTTACAGTAATATCTGTAAATTCAATTTGATCTAACAGCAAAGTAAAGCCTTTTATTAAATTCTTAGTAATATTTTCCAGAATTCCATCTTTCCCGCCAAAATAATAGGAAATCATAGAAACATTTACACCTGCTTCCTTCGATATTTCACGGATTGAGGTCTCTTTGTAGCCACGAGCTGAAAAAAGACCAATAGAAGTATTAAGAATATGGGTTTTTGTCTTATTAATAGTCATCAAAACCTCCAATCAAACACTTGATTTATAGTAAATATCTTATTATTTTTAGTCAAGTGAAATGATCAAAGAGGTCCTCTGCAATGCAAACAAGAAAGATTGATTTAGTTACTCTGTTTGTTATTTCTTATTTTATACTTGTTTCTCATCCCCTCTTCAGTTCTGAGGTAGATCAATTTACCGACAGGGAGAAATATCAGGATAGTGCTCTGGATTTTACTCCGGTACTCAACGAGCATACAAATGAACTCATACAACAGGGCATCCAAAAGTATAATGAAAAGTACAGCCATAAAAATCTGACATTAGAGGAAATACATCAAAAGACAGCCTTTGAAATTTATATGGTAACAGCTGGATCTCCTCTCGATAGAATTTTTCTTTTTATCCCGGATAAAGTAGGTCTGCCCTACGCACTTGTATATAAGAGCGGATCGGGACCTACTCAAAAATGGATAAAGAGAAAAGAAAATATTCGCTACTGGACCTTTGTGAGCAATAATATCTACTCTGACACTTATCCCGATGCTTTTAATAAAGCTGTGCTCATAAAGGTTGGCGGTGAGTTTATCGGAAGTGACAAAGTGGACCATTTCTTCGATCAAGGGTATTCGTATTTTGTTAGAAGTGATTTTGGTCGTAAGGATGAGCTAGCCAGAAAATATGGAAGAGATTCTGAGTATGGTTACTACGGTTTGAAAGCGAGTGGGGTATTTTCCTTTGGTGATTTACGGGCCAACTGGGGAGGCTATCAGTTTTACAAAAACCTTTTCTCAGGATCAAACTCTCTTCTTGTTATTTCTGAAAAGGCTTTCGTGAGTATGAGGCACAGTTTTGATTGGTCGGAATATATAGATTGGCAGTTTGATGAATTAAAGAACCCGTCAAAATATACCCCTTTTCTTGAGAAAAGAATATATAAACACATAAAAGAGAATATTAACAGCTACAGAAAAACCTATAAATTTTTAGAGGCAAGAGATATGTTCAGTCAGGCTGGAAAGCGGGACAGCTACTATCTGACAGAAGATTTGCAAAATACAAAATCCAGTATTTCCTATTTCAAGGATCTTTTTATATCCGAGGAGTAAAGACAAAGAAATTTCTTTTGTTTTTTCCAGTGATGGGGGAAAAGCTTTACCTCCTCCAGAAATAATCTCCGTCTCCGTATCTGCGGTGCTGCACAGCTTCATAGATGTGGTCCTTTTCAAGGATGTCCTTCCCTTCAAGATCGGCGATTGTCCGTGCAACCCTTAAGACCGAGTGGCATGCTCTCGAAGAGAGTTCAAGTTTTTCGGATGCCCGGGTAAAGGCCTCTTTACCGCTGGAACTCAAGATGCAGTATTCAAGAAGTGATGCAGCCGGTATCTCAACGTTCTTTGAAAAGGAGGTTTTCTTAAATCTTCTCCTCTGTATTTCAACAGCTTTTCCAACCCGCTCACGTATACTTCTGCTTGTCTCCCCTTTCTCCCCCATAAGGATCGAAGACTTCACCGACTCGACGGGAATACGTATATCTATCCTGTCCATAAGAGCTCCTCCTACCTTTTTCCAGTACTTACGGATCTCCTGTATGGAGCAGAAACAGCTTCTGTTTCCCTTCCCCAGATTCCCGCAGGGGCAAGGATTCGCCGTCATGATAAGCTGAAACCTCGCAGGGTACCAGTAATGGATATCTGACCGTGCAATATCTACCCTCCCCCTTTCCAACGGCTCTCTTAAAGACTGAAGAAGAGTTTTGTTAAACTCGGGAGCTTCATCCAGAAACAGAATACCCCGGTGAGCAAGAGAAATTTCTCCAGGCAGCTGATCCCGTCCTCCTCCTATCAATCCTTCCCTGGATGCTGTATGATGGGGCATCCTTACAGGAGGTCTTTTTACAAGCCCCTTCCTGCTGTCGAGCTTTCCGCTGATGGAATGGATTCTGGTAACCTCCACTGCTTCATCCCGGGTCAGATCAGGAAGAATCCCGGGAAGCCTGAGTGCAGACATGGTTTTCCCGCTTCCCGGAGGTCCAAACATATAGACATGATGTCCCCCGGCCGCGGCAACCTCCAGAGCACGTTTAAGGAATTTATGTCCTCTTATATCGCTGAAATCAAGTTCCCTGATCTGTTGAGAGGATTCTATCCCGGAAGCTTCTGTAACCGCACCTTTATACCTTTCCGCCCTTCCGCTGTGTATGCACCCAAGGAGGTCGGGTATCTCGGCAAGATAATCGATACCGTATACCCCCCTGTTAAAAACAGTTGAAGCCTCTTTAAGATTTTGTCTGGGAACAACTATCAGTCCGATACCGGCCTCCCTTCCCCGGGAAACAGCCGAGATAACTCCATTAACCTCCCTGATCCTGCCGGAAAGTTCCAGCTCACCGAGAAACATTATCTCCCCGGCTCCGGGGGAAACAAGCTGTCCTGACGTAAAGAGAACAGCAGCTGCAATGGAAAGATCAAAGGAAGCTCCCTCCTTCTTTACTCCGGCAGGGGCAAGATTTATAAGAACTCTTTCCCGGGGGAAATCAAACCCTGAATTCCTTATGGAAACACGGACTCTTTCCCGGGCTTCTCTTACAGCATTGTCCGGAAGTCCGACAATATCGACACCGGGAATACCCCGTCGTAGGTCTACCTCTACATGAACTAGGTCACCGTCAAAACCATGATTTACAAAACCTGCAATATTCATCACCTTCCTCCATACTCTTATACAGAGAAAAATAAAGTGCAGATTCATAATGTAATGATTTTTCCTTGAGGATGATTTACTTAATTCCTTCCATCTCTTTTTTGACCATGGCATCGCATGCCTCATTCAAGGGATTTCCGGCATGCCCTTTTACCCATTTCCAGGTTATCTTCATTTTGTCGGAAAGATCTTTTAGCTCAACCCACAACTCTTTGTTTTTTACCGGTTTACCGGCAGCAGTCTTCCAGCCGTTCTTTACCCATTTGTGTATCCATGATGTAATCCCGTTCCTTACATACTGTGAATCAGTGTGGATAACAACATTAGCTTTAGCAGAGAGGTACTGAACATATTCAAGAGCTTTTATAACAGCGGTCAGCTCCATTTTGTTATTGGTAGTATGCTCTTCATTCCCCGAATTGCTCTTTTCTCCGGAGGGAAAGCTGATAATATACGCCCATCCTCCAGGACCCGGATTTCCCAGGCATCCGCCGTCGGTATATATTTCCAGGCTATCTAAAGATGATAAATCAACACTGTCTTTTTTGTCTTCTATTTCCATTACCACCGGAACAACATCTTCCAGTTTTTCCACAGTAAAAAAACGTTCGTTCACTATTTCATCATCTATCTTTTCATGTTCCCAGGTAGACCCTCCGGGAATATAGACGGCCCAGCCGCCCAGATTAAGTACAGGGAGGATATCGGATTTCAGAGAGTCACCTACCATAATACATTCGGAAGGATTGACATCCAGCCGTTTTACCAGATCAGTATAATTTTCCTCTTTTTTCCCGCTCATAATCTCTACATGGTCAAAAAACTCACGTAACCCTGATTTTTCAAGTTTTCTCATTTGATCCAGCAGATCCCCCTTGGTCACAAGGATCAGGCGGTGCCCCGCACCGGCAAGAGAGGAAAGTGCCTCCCTTACCCCTTCTCTAAGAACTACAGGCCGATTTATAAGTTCCTTTCCCAGACCAAGTATCTTTCCTATTACCTCGGCGCTCACTTTATTTTCCGTAATTCTCAAAGATGTCTCAATAAGAGACAGGATGAATCCCTTTGCCCCGTATCCGAACAGATCAAGATTTGACATCTCGGTTCTGAACATCTCCTCCTCGATATCATCCCCCCGGTACCAGGGGGATAAAAGCATCTTTACCTTTTTTTCTGTTTCATGGTAGTACTGCTCATTTATCCACAGTGTATCGTCGGCATCAAATCCAATTATCAAATTTATACTCCATTTCGTATTATAATCTACAGCTCAATTCAACTATACTTTACTCATGAAACTGCAATTGAGTTCACTGATGCTTCAAATAAAACTCACAGCCGCTTTTATTGTTTTCGGTCTTCTCACAGGATTCTCATCTTACTTTATTTCTACGGTTTCTACAACAAGAATTGTCGTTGACACATTCCTTAATAAGGAACTTATCCCTATAAGATTTCAGGATATAAAGGAATAAGTATCCCCTTGCTAGTTTCTAACCATATTGCGGGATACTTTGTTTTTGCTTCAGACAATAGTGCTGAACGGGTAGCAAATCATGCTGTAGAAATGGCAGAAGCACTCGACCTTGGGGAAAAAGCATTACAGGAGATCAGAATAGGGGCTCTTTTGCACGATATTGGTAAATTGGGAGTTCCCGGGGAAACTGACTGACAATGAATACGACTTATTGCAAGAATAATTACCGTTGCCGACGTCTGGGATGCAATAACGGCTGACAGACCATACAGAAAGGGATACACATGAATATTATGAGGGAAGAAAAGGGTAACCTTCTTGACCCCTGCCCTTGCTGATCTATTTCTTAAGCTTGTATAGTCCGGCACACGAGTTATTTCTTCCCTGAGTAAAGGGTAAAATCCAGAGAAGACAGATTCCGTTCTATTGACGTATACCAGATCGATTTCCTGTTTATCAGATCCTTCCCTTCCATCACCTGAGTCTTGAGTTTATCGTACACGTGAAGATTCCTTTTAGCCGTAGTGTATAGTCTGGATAACTCGGAAGGGAAAACTTCACCATGACGGGTGTCAAGGATGTGTTCCACCTCCAGACGGTACTGCTCCATAATCCCCTCATACAGCTCCGTTATTTTCCGTGCATACTCAAAAACAAGGTGATCGAAGTTCTGCACATGGGAAAGATAATCAACAATCTTCCTCAACTGGAGTACAGCACGGTAATAGTTGTCCTGGCTCCGGTACATAAGCAGGGTTTTTTCGGCAAGGGTAATGATATCTTCATTACCACCTACCGAATGCTTCAGTCTGAATGGAGGCATTGTCCTGCATACCTTTATCAGGAGAAGAAGTAAAGCGGGGAAGACCTGATTGCGCCAGAGTTTCTTGCGTACTGCATCATAAAGCTCCTGCATCTCCTCCTGAAACTGCAAAACGTAGGTATCTCCGGATCTGAATACAAGTTCATAAAGGGCTATAGACGTTCCTTTAAAATCAATTATCCCTGAATTGAAAAAACGGATTTTCCCTTTCTTTTCTCCGGCATTTTCTTTTTTATACCTGAAAACAACGTGATTGGTAACGGTTATCCGTGTACTGTGAGGTGATATTTTGTTTGCTCTGGTCTGAAGCCGGGCAGCTGTATTAATAACATCACCGGACAGATTCCCGTCTTCGGTTATTACCAGCGGGGTGTACATCTTGCCTCCCGAAATGCCAGCGGAAACAGACATATCCGGAAGAATGATCTTCGCTCCTGAGCGGCTTCTCCGTAAGGCATCGCTGTTTACTACCTTCCGTTTTGAAAAATAGTCCACGATACTTAAGGTGGCGGAAACAATATCCGAAGCAGTCGTCCCGACAAGTACAATTTCATCTCCCCTTTCCCGACGGCTAATAACATTGAGTTCCTGGGTTATCTTTCCAATATCCCCCTGAATAAAATCGTCCAGAAGCTGAAGCATGGACAGGTTTCTGTTATTCTGTTTGCAGAAGGCCGTATAACCATGAACATCCAGCATTGAAACATAGATGTTTGAAATAGTAGAATTTCTTTTTATATCTCCTGCATACTTGTAGGCTGGGTGGGGTATTACAATTTCCCTCCAAATTTTGGGGTAGGAGGCGTAATCTATATCCTTGAAAAAACCCCAGTGAAGTTTACGGATCAGTTTGAATGCGCTCATCAGAACAACCTGCCGACGGGGAGTTGTAAATATATCACCTGTATACGTAATAAGCTCGGAAAAAGTACGTATCTTCTCCTCAATAATCTTTTCATACAGGTGGGATGAAAGTTCAGACAGGGTTGCAAACTTCTCCATACCCTGATTATTACACATTCTCTCACAAATACCAATATAATTGACTCACCGTATATTCTTACGTATACTTGAGACCGGAGGGGGAAATGGCAGAACAGCTGATTGTAAAAAATCTTGAGTTTATCAAGGTCCTTCCCTACTGGGCACAGGACCTGTCCTACAAGTACTGCTCAAAAACTACTAACCTGTACATAGTTCACGGCAATATACGGGATTTTCTTCCAAATAAAATGTACGAGGGAGAATTTATCTTCGTGCGGATTCAGGAATTTATATCGGAAGTCCTTTTCGGCAACAGAGATATCATTGCCTACTATGACCGTTCTTCCGGAATCAACTTCTGTACTCCGGAGATGCAGAAGGAATATCTCAGCGCCATGAAGAAAGCCTTCCCGGACAAGCGGATGGAAGATTTTCTCTCCCGGAATCCATTTGAAGCCTTCGATCTCATGGAAAAGTACTTTCTTATGAACATTCCCAACAAACTCAGGATAGTTCTCATCATTGACTATGCCGAAACTCTGATTCCAAATACAGAGATTAACCAGATGGGGGAAGAAGACCGTTACTGTCAGGTAACTCTGAACAGGTGGGCGCATGATCCAATATTCACCCAAGGAGATGTGTCAATTATTCTGCTGACAGAAAACCTCACTGATATTAATCAACGCCTTGTACGCTCTCCAAGTACCGTCAAGGTAAACATCCCCTATCCCGATGAAAAAGTCCGGCAGAGTTTTCTGGAATTCCTGGAAAGGAAGGAGGAACTCTTTTTGGAATCACACCTGACTCCTCAGAGGATGGCCAGGGTAACCAGCGGTCTGAATCTTATGAACCTGAACCAGATGGCTGCTGAAACGTTTCAGGAAGACAAACCGATCTCCATGGACTATCTTAAGATCAAAAAAAAAGAGATGATTGAAAATGAAGCAGCAGGTTTAATAGAGTTTGTTGAAACCGAACATGACCTGTCCCTGGTCTCCGGGCATGACTTTGTAAAAAAGAGATTCCGAAGCGCCGCAAAAGCAATAAAACAGGGCCGCCTCGATGTACTTCCCATGGGTTATCTTGTATCGGGACCGATAGGAACCGGAAAGTCGTTTATGGTAACTGCTTTTGCCGGAGAAATCGGTATACCCATGGTCAAGTTCAGGAACTTACGGTCCAAGTGGCATGGAGTTACGGAATCCAATCTGGAGAGGGCTTTGACTATTTTGAAAGCGATGTCTCCGGTTGGAGTAATGATAGATGAAGCAGATACCTTTTTGGGAAGCAGGCATGAAGAGGGTGATTCCGGAACAAGCAACCGTCTTTTTGCTCAAATTGCCTCCTTTATGGGAAACACCGAATACAGGGGAAAGATAATATGGTTTTTACTGACCTGCCGGCCGGATCTTATCCCCATTGACCTTAAACGGCAGGGACGGGCGGAAGAACACCTGTCCCTGTTCTATCCTGATACTGCGGCAGAAAAAGAAGACCTCTTTAAAATCCTGGTTAAAAAACTCAAAATCAAGATCCAGGATTTTTCCATCTCCGATCTGCTGAAAAAATATCATTTTCAGTCTTCCGGTGCAGATCTGGAGGCAATTCTTATCCGGGCAAAGTTCAAAGCAGCTATGGAGAACCATGTTATACTTACCAAAAAAGATGTTGAGGAAACAATTAAAGACTTTGTTCCCCCTGCGTATCCCCATGAAATAGAACTGCAGAACCTTGTTGCGGTACTGGAATGTACCAGCAAAGAGATGATTCCCAAACGGTTCCAGAATTTTGAACGGACAAAGGTTATAAACCAGATCAGGGAGCTCAAAACACTTCTCGGGGAGATTGAGTAGATGACTGTGGACGACCGCCTTTTCGGGAAAACATCAACGGGGGAAAGAGTGTTTGCATTTGATATCTCAAACAGCAACGGGCTTTCCATGACAGTTATAACCTACGGGGCCACTCTACAGTCCTTTAGCATGCCGGATAAAACCGGTTCTATTCAGGAATTGACCCTGGGATTCAGAGAACTGTCCGGTTATGAAGGGGAGCACCCCTATTTCGGAGCAACGGTAGGAAGAACAGCAAACAGAATAAAAAACGGGAAGTTTTCCCTCTTGGGAACTGAATACCAGCTGGATCTTAATAACGGGAAAAACAGTCTCCATGGCGGATTAGAAGGTTTCAATAGAAGGATCTGGGATGCCTATCCTTTTGTAATCGGCAAGAAAGCCGGAGTAAAACTCTTTCTTGAAAGTCCCGATGGTGATCAGGGATATCCGGGAACGCTGCAGGTTAATCTGACTATTTCCCTGGATGAGGATAACAATCTCGAGTTCAGCTACAGAGCGGAGAGTTCAAAAACCACAATTGTGAACCTTACCAACCACAGTTACTGGAACCTTTCCGGCGCTGGAAATGGTACTATTCTGGACCATATCCTTGAACTTTCAAGTTCCTCTTACCTGGAAGTTGATGAAGAACTGATCCCTACAGGAGCAATTACCCCCACTGCAGGAACTGTGTTTGACTTTACCAATCCCAAACCTGTAGGGCGTGATATCAAGGCAGCAGGAGATACAGGGGGATATGATCACTGTTTTGTTTTGAATAATGTAAACACGCAGCGTGCAGGAGTTCTCTTTGACCCCGCTTCGGGACGGCAGCTGGTTCTGGAAACTGATTCTCCGGGAGTGCAGCTCTATACCGGAAACTTTCTTGAAGGAGTTAAAGACCGGTCGGGAACATTATTCAAACACAGTGCACTCTGTCTGGAGACAGAAGAGTTTCCCGACGCGGTTAACCATGATAATTTCCCAAAGAATATTTTGAATCCCGGAGAAATCTATGTACGGAACACAAAAATGCATTTTGAAATAATCAAATAACAGCTCTAATCCTTCCAGGGGAAAATCATTCCCTTCAGGGATCTGGGCCCAATGTGCTCCCTCTCCTCTGCCAATAATGCATCCCACGGAATAGCGCTTCTTTTGGCATCAGGATATTCTTCCAGATAATCGTACTTATAAAGGCGGAGTTTTAAAGCAATTTGGTGGGAGAGAATAATAACCGAAATCCCGGGAATCAGAAAAGCGGTAAAGAACGATACAGCAAAGACAACAATGGTATGAAGTCCAAGAAAAATAGTAAATCCGGTGTTGTCAAGAAGGAGCATAAAGCTCTTTTTTATCTGCTTGCCCACCCCTCCTTTAAGTTGGAATCCTGCAGGGAAATAGTACTGCGATGCTAAAGCCCAGAAGAACGTTACCCAGAATATGGTAACAGCACCAGCCAGACCGGCTACCCCTCCGACAGAAAGATAGAATGGAAATCCAACAAAGAGGATTGATGCCTCAGCAATGGTAATGACAGAAAGGAGCATCCACTGTTTCCATCCGTTAACAGCAGTCTTAAAGATACTTTTCAGCTCCCCGCTTCCTGAATAGAGAATATCTTTCGTGTACCCCGCAACGCCACAGGTATAAAAATTAAACAAGAATATCAACAGAATGTACAATACAAAAAATGTA